>JAWCLH010000003.1 GCA_038851035.1 Thermoplasmata archaeon | reverse complement strand
AACGTGAGCAACACTGGCAACTTCGAGGACTTTCTTGAGCTGACTACTCTCGAGATGCCCCGGAACTGGAGCGTCGGGCTCCGGCCGGGCTGGTCGCTGCGCCTCGCGCCCCTCTCCTCCGTCGAGGTAACGGTCCTCATCGAGTCCTCCAGCGACTTCATCAACTCTCCTTATGGAGAACATGTCGTCCTTCTCCAGGCGACCGCCGCCCGGACGGGGCTGGTGCAGAACCTGAGCTTCCGAGTTCCCGTGAGGCGCGTCGGGAGCTGGGAGCTCCTCGCCATTTCCAGCACCATCGTCGAGCTGAATCTATCTCAATCCACAAGTGTCTCCATCCCCGTCTCCATCCGCTCGAACGGTAACTTCCGGGACACTCTCTCCTTATCCATCGAGGGCGGCGCGGCCCGGTGGGCCTCCCTGCCGTTCGGGAGCCTTTCCCTCTCCCCGGGCGAGGAGGAGGTTTTCGGCGTTCTGATCGATGTGCCCACGGACACCCCCACCGGTACATACGGGCTCCTTCTCCTCGCGTCCTCGAGCGGGGGCACAGGTATCTCTCGAGAGCTCGCGCTGAGCATCGTCGTTTCGGGGAGAGGGCTCGCGCCGGCAGGGCCCGAGATTCTCTTATTCGTCCCGCAGAGCGAGCTCCGGCTGAGAGGGGGCGGGGAGGCCGAGCTGACCGTCCGAATCTCATGCACGAGTGGGGAGGTGGCCAATTTGTCCCTGAACGCCACCACCAGCCACCCCTCGGAGCTCAGCGTGAGGCTTCTGAGCGGTCCCCTGAATCTGCGCGCCGGGCAGAGCTCGAGCTGGAGGCTTCTCGTCAGCGCCGCCCGTCACAGGGGTCCCTCCCTGCACGCCACCCTCTTCCTGACCGCAGTAGGCGACGGATATGTTGGCGACACGAGAAGCCTCTCAGTGACGGTTGAGCCCGCCGGAGAGCCGGGTCCGGCGGTCTCAATGGAGTATCTGCTGCCCCTTCTGGCGATTTTCCTCATCCTGGGTAGAATAGCCCTCGGCTGGAACGAACTGGTCCTGCTCGCCCTCACGAACCTCCCCCTCCTCCACCCTATTCTGCCCCCTATTCTAAACTACGCAGGGAGGAGGTTCTGGACCCGTACCTACGCGGCAGGATTCACGACTACCTCATCGCCAAACCGGGGGACCCCTACAACTCAATCAAGGTCCATCTCGGCATCAAGAACGGGACCCTGGCCTATCCCTTACGAATTCTTCGAGGGGGGTTTTATTAAATCTGTACGGGACGGCCTCTATAAACGGTTCTATCCGGTCGAGGCCCGGGTCACCAAGAGGGCGGGCGAGTTCACCACAATTCAGGAGGTCGTGCTGGAGAGCATCTGCGCCTGGCAGGGAATAACGCAGAGCGAGCTGGCCCGCAGAATGAGCGTGAGCGCACAGGCCTTTAATTACCACGCCCATCAACTCCCCGCCACCGGAGCGATTCGGCTCGAGATGAGTGGCCGGGAGACGCTCTGCTACATCGGCAGGGCGACCTCACTCTCAGGAGCTATCGAGGAGGTGCTCCGGTACCCAGTGCTCCCTACCCGCTCTCCTTTTCTCTTCGTCCATTTTATGAAGAATTCTCAGGGCCTCCATCCCGACCTCAACGCACCTCCCCTCAGCCTCCCACCTCTCCCTCTCATCCGCGAACTTCCCCGACGGCCTATGGGCATAGACCGCGCAGACCGCACCCGCCCTGAAGCCGCGCAGGGCGGCGAGGGTGAACAGGGCGCTGGTCTCCATTTCCAGGTTCAGGACGCCCTCGCCCGCGAGCTCGTCGATAAGCCCAGGCCAGCGCAGCGGGAAGCCCTCGACCTCGCGGCACTGGGCGCCGTAGAAGCCCGGCGCAGTGGCAGTAAGTCCTAGGTGGTGCCTGACCTTTTTTCTCACGGCTGCGGTCAGGAGCGCGAGGACGACCTCGTGGTGCGCAATCGCGGGATACCCCTCGTGGACGAAGAAAGTGGAAGTGTTCTCCAGCCTCACGGCCCCCGTGGATATTATCAGGTCGCCGATGCGGACCTCAGGCCTCAGGGCTCCCGAGCTCCCGATTCTTATCAGCACCGGGCTTCTACATATGCGCGATATCTCCACGAGCGCTATCTCGGTGTTGTCGGGCCCGATGCCTGTTGACATCACTGAAATCCCGAGGCCCCGCCATCTCCCAGTGTGCGTCACGAACTCCCTGTGCTTTCTGGTGAGGAGGCCCTCGTCGAAGAGCCCCGCAACGCGTTCCGCCCTCGCCGGGTCCCCGCAGAGCAGGATGCTCTCGGCCAGCTCCCCCGGCGCCAGCGCGATGTGGTACTGCTTTTCCACGTCACCGCCGGTGGCGGAGGGTGCGGGACCCGGCGTGATGCGAGCCAGCATTGTGCCGCCCTCTCCTGCCCCCGCACCACGAGCACGTGAACCCCCCCCAGGAGCCCCATTCCTCCCGCCCTTTTCCCGTCCAGGCATGCGCGCACAACCCCGGAGCTGCAAAAGGCCACACGCATAATAAATCCATCCACGGCAACTCTTAAGAACCCGCCGGGCCTTGAGGGCCTGGATGGCCAGAAAGAAAAGCAGGGAGGAGGGGGAGGAGAGGGAGTTCGGCCCCCCGCCTTTCGATGAAAAAAGGTTCTATAGGACAGAGCTCGAGGCCGCCAAGGCGACCATCATCGCCGCCCTTTGGGGCATTGGAATAGCCGCCGTCTCCGCGGCCCTATTCGCCCTGACCGGCGACTTCACCATCGGCGCCGCCGCGGGTGTTCTGGCGGTCTTCTTCATCAAGCCCCTTCTAGACCTGTTCAAAGTGTCGTACGAGGGCTGGGATTGGACGAAGGCTGCAGCCCTGCTCGTGTCCTTCTTCTTCTGCTGGCTCGCGTTCTGGGTCCTGCTCTCCAACCCGCCCGTGATGGACCTCGCTCCGCCCGTACTGAGCGACAGCACTGAGGCAAAGCAGGAACTCGGCGGCACGATAAAGCTGGCGATTCTCGCCTCGGATAACTCGGGCGTCGCGTCGATTAGCGCGGTGATTCTTGGGCCCGGAGGAATTTACGAGCGCCTCACAAACTTCACGGAGGAATCAGGCGGCCTCTATATGCTCCCCCTGACATATACATCCACAGGGAACTACACGTACGAAATCAGGGCCGAGGACTCCACTGGACGGTCCTCTAAATTGAAAGGGAGCTTCGAGCTCGTGCCATCCCAGCCGCCCGTGATAGAGCTGATCGCACCCGACAACGGGACGAACATCACCTACGAGCAAGCGATAATGCTCCATATATACGACAACGCCCGAGTCTCCGAGGTCTACTACATCCTTGACGGCAGCCCCGAAAAAATATTTCTGAAAATGGAGAAGAGGGGCTACCAGTCCTACACGAAAGACATCTACCGAATTCGGACTAACCTCCCGGGCCAGAGCTGGTCGGGCGGGACCCACAGCATCGTAGTAGTCGCGACCGACGCAGCGGGGAACACCACTGAGGCCTCCTATACATTCACCATCAGATGAGGCCTGCATTGTAGCCCTGGATTGTATGGGATCGCAAATCAGCCGTCGGCAACATGAGCGGGACGGGCGAAGCGCGCGAGTTTCCTCGACAAAACTCCATCGCTTCTTTACGCCCGTCGGCTCACGACACGCTCTTGAAGCCACCCTCGAGTGAATCAGCGAAAGCCTCTTACCCGAGGAACTTCAGGAGTCCGGCGAGCGCCCTCCCTCTATGGGAGAGCGCACCCTTCTCCTCCCGGCTCATCTGGGCGAACGTCCGCTTCTCCCCTTCGGGAATGAAAATCGGGTCGTAGCCGAATCCTGAGCCTCCCGCGGCCTCATGTGCAATGCTGCCCTGGCAGCTCCCATTGAATATATGAGGCCCCATCCCCGGCGCCCAGAAACCGACCCTTGACTCAAACCTCGCTGCTCGGTTCTCCACACCGGCCATGAGCTTCAGTATTCCCTGGTTTCCTATCGTCTTGAACACATAGGCCGAATAAACGCCGGGGAAGCCGCCGAGCGCATCGATGAAAAGACCCGAGTCCTCGATAAGGACGGGCTCGAGCGGGATGAGCCTTCTCACGACCCAGTTCAGGCTCTCCCCCACCACTTCGTCGAGGCTGGAAGACTGTATCTCCGGATAGGGGATTTTCGTCCATGAGGCCATGTGGCCTGCGGCCTCCAGCATTTCCCGAATTTCGCCATACTTACCCTCGTTGGATGTTATGACATTGATTCTCATCTCCAGTCCCTCCGGCTCACCCCTCCGTCCAACTCAAACGCTCCCTCATCCGCTCCACCCTTCACCGGCTCTCTTCATTCACCTCTACCTCACTCCTTTGACTCACGCACCCTTCGCCTCCCGCTGCACCCTCACCGTCCTCCTCAATTCGCCACCCGCCGCCTCCCCTTTTAAAGAGCTGCCGGGTGCTTTTACCATTTCCTATCCCCCCGCAGCATGTTCTGCCGCTCCGTCGTCACTCAGTGTATCTACCCCGTGACGCGATCTCCTTCATGCGCTCGACAGCCTCTCTTCCCCCGGGAAATGTCTCCATGTAGCCCCTCAGGATAACATCGAAGAGCGCCGAGATATGTGCGTGAGTGCTCCCGAAGGCCTCCCTGAGCACCCTGAGGTCCACGCCCCGCTCCTCCAGCTCCTCCGTTTGCGCTCCCAGACCGAAATCGATGAAGTATATTCTTCCTCTGGATAGAAGCATATTGGAGGTCGTCAGGTCCCCGTGGACAATGCCGGCGCCGTGAAGGAGTCCTATGCAGCGTCCTACTCTGTGGCACAGCCTTCGGGCAACCTCCTGGGGGGAACGGTTGAGGAGACGCTTCACCTGCTCTCCCTCGATGTACTCCATCGTCAGGGTGCAGGCCCCCTCCCCCAGGTCTATATCATAGACGATGGGCGTCGGCACGCCGGCCACCCGAGCCTCCCTGAGCAACCTCGCCTCCACCTTTGTCCTAAGCTCCCTAAGCGAGCGGTCTAGCTCCGGCAGCCGGTACCGCTTGGGCACCCTGCGCTTCGCGAGCGCCCTCCGCCCCATCCACCTGACAAGCCTCAGCTCCGCCTCCGCGCCCCTCGCGAGCAACCTTCCGCCGGCCTCTGATGCATCCTCCGTGGGGGCAGGCATGCGTCGGCGCGGCCGCGCCGGGGCCCGCCTCGCTGGCCTCCAGACCGCGTCAACCTCGTCGGTCCTGAAGCGTTGGCGTATCCGGCTTTCCTCTATGCTCATCCTCACGCCCGCGAGGTGCATCAGGATGCCCGTCCAGGCAATCATGGCGCCGTTGTCCACACAGAGGCTCTTCTCCGGGACGAAGACCCTCCCCCCCCTCTCCGATGCCATCCGGGCGACCATCTCCCTGAGCCTTGAGTTGGCTGCCACACCCCCACCAAGTAGCACCTCATGCTTCTCGGCATGGGCCATCGCCCTTTCAGTGACCTCGACAAGCATGGCGAAGACAGTCTCCTGAATTGAGCGGCAGAGCTCAGCGAGACGTGTTCCCTCCGGGCCTCCAGTTTCTGGCACAACCTCTCCTCGCTCCCGATGGGGGGTATGTCCTTTCCAGCGCCTGCCCCAAAGAATTCCTTCGGCCGCCGTGAGAATTCCGGAGAAAGCCAGGTCCATCCCCTTGACCGAGTAGGGGAGGGGCACGTAGCAGTCTGCGCCCCTCGCCAGCTCCTCTATCCGTGGGCCGGCGGGGAAGGGGAGGCCCGCGCCGCGGCCGAACTTGTCCAGCATGTTTCCGACGCCGATGTCCAGCGTCTCACCGAAGATGCGGTACCGCCCCTCGGTGAAAGCAATCACCTGCGTGTTTCCGCCAGAGACATAGAGGAGCACCGGGTCCCGCGCGCCAGTGGTAGCGCGGCCGATTTCCAGGTGCGCGATGCAGTGGTTCACGCCAATGAGCGGTATGCGGAGCGAGGCGGCTAGGGCACGGGCCGCTGTGGCGCCGGTTCTCAGGCAGGGCCCAAGGCCCGGCCCCTGCGAGAATGCAACGAGCCCCAGCTCTCTCAGCGAGACCCTCGCTCTCTCGAGGGCCCGGTGGATGAGTGGGACCACTTTTTCTGAATGGTGGTTGGCGGCCTCTCTGGGGTGAATTCCGCCCTCCGGTGGCGCGTAGGTCTCCATCTCGTTCGCAAGAACAACGCATCTCAAGAAGCCCGAGCCGTGGGGAATGTTGCCCGCCCGTCCTTGTCTTCCGGCCCTCCATCGGTGTCTATTGAGGTCTCGAGCCGCACGGAGCTCTCTGGGTCGTAGCCGCTCCATCCCGCCATCGGGTGCCCTGACGATTGGAATTCCCCCCTCCCCGGGAACCCCCTCAACGATGCCGACGCCGATGGTGTGGGCCGTGGATTCGATTCCGAGGCAGAGCATTGTGACTGAAATCCGCTCCCAGATTAATAATGGTGCGCGTTGCTGAAATTTCCTTAGCGGCCGCGCTGGGCGACACGGGCGCTATTTATTATATATTAGAGAGAATCGGTGCCCGGGTGGCCTCATGTCCTTCGCCCACGTCTCCATCAGGACCAGCAACATGGAGAGGTCGATATCGTTCTACCAGCGGTACTTCGGCATGAGAATGGTCTCGAGGAGGGAGATACCGGAAAACAATGCTGAAATCGCCTTCCTAGAGAGCGAAGGGGAGTCGTTCCAGTTGGAGCTCACCTGGTACAGGAGCCAGAAGAGGTTCGAGCAAGCTGAGTACGAGAACCGAACCTTCGACCACCTAGCCTTCGTCGTCACCGGACTAGACGCATTGGTCAGCAAGATGAAAGAGGAAGGCGTGGTTGTCACGGACGAGCCATTCACGGCCAGGGCCACCGGCAAAAGGTACGCCTTCGTAGAGGACCCTGATGGAACCCTCATAGAGCTGATAGAGAGGAGATGAGGGCTTCCATGGCACCGACTCTCTCGGAGAGAATACTGGCCCGCGCCTCGGGTCTGAAGGAGGTCTGCGCGGGTGACTTCGTGGAGGCCAGGGTAAATCTGGCGATGGCGCACGAGAGCGCAAGACTCGCCATAGTCGGCCTAAATGAGATATTCAGGGAAGGGCGACCGTGGCGGCACGGTCCGGGGCTGGACCCCACCAACGCCCCGGCGGGATGGACACGGAACAGGGGCCGGGTCCATCGAGGGCGACGCGCGAGGGTCTGGGACCCGAGCAGAATTGTTATCATCCTAGACCACAGGGCGCCTGCAGAGAGCGAGGAGAGCGCTTCTGTCCACAGACTGATTCGCGATTTCGTCAGGGAGCAGGGAATTCGGAGTTTTTACGACGTGGGCGAGGGCGTCTGTCACCAGGTGCTCGCCGAGGAAGGCCATGTCCTGCCGGGGACGCTCATCGTCGGGTCGGACTCCCACACGACCACTCACGGGGCGCTCGGGGCCTTCGCCACGGGCATCGGCGCCACAGAGATGGCTGCTGTCTGGGCGACCGGAAAAATCTGGCTCCGTGTCCCAGCAACGATAAAGGTGAGCCTGCGCGGCAGGCTAGGGAGGGGGGTGACCGCAAAGGACGCGGCGCTCTATCTTGTTAAAGAACTCGGGGCTGGCGGAGCGGAGTACAGGGCGATCGAATTCTGGGGTGCGCTTGGAGCGATGAGTATTTCCTCCCGAATGACTCTCTGCAACATGGCCGTGGAGGCCGGCGCGAAGGCCGCGATGGTCCCCCCCGACGCCCGAACCTTAGCATTTCTCAGAGCAGCGCCGCCGGGGAGCCCCGCACGATACTGGATAAAAACCGCGGCTGCACGCCGACGGAGTGCGGGCGAATGGATGGAGAGTTGTGGTGGGAGTGGGCGGATGTTTCGTGCGTGCTTGGGGATGAGGGAGTACCGGGAGGAAGCCGGGGAGGACGGCGCAGTGTATGAGAGAGAGCTCGAGCTGAATCTCTCGTCATTAGAGCCGCAGGTCGCTTGCCCGCACTCCGTTGACAATGTGAAGGATATAAGGGATGTTGAGGGAATCGAAATTGATCAGGCGTTTCTCGGCTCCTGCACCAACGGGAGTCTTGAGGACCTTCAAGCGGCCGCGAGAATTCTGCGAAAGAGAAGGGTCCAAAAAGGGGTTCGCCTCATCGTGGCTCCGGCTTCAAGGCGGGTCTATATAGTGGGGCTAAGGAGAGGACTCATCGCGACGCTTGTTGGCGCGGGCGCGCTCGTGCTCAGCCCGGGCTGCGGCCCCTGCCTCGGCGCCCACATGGGTCTGCTCGCGCCGGGGGAGGTCTGCATCTCCACAACGAGCAGGAATTTCCGTGGGAGGATGGGCAGCCATCAGGCCGAAATATATCTCGCGTCGCCCGTCACCGTTGCAGCTTCAGCCGCATCGGGCAGAATCACGGACCCGCGCAGGATGCTGGGGTGAGGGACCGTGCCGGGGGAGGCCTCGCATGGAGTGCAGCGGGCATGGTGAGGATGGCCGGGCGTTGGGCTCGGGAATTCGGAAGGTAGGGATGACGGGACGAGGTTTGGTGGAGGGAGAGGCTGGGGGAGAGGTTGGATGGCTGGTGGAGCGCTCGAGGAATGGTGGGGGAAAGGGGGGAAAGGATGAATTCGCACCGGAAAGCCGGTGATAAAGAAACCCCGATGGGCAATTCTCTGAGAGTTCTGAGAGCTGTCGGTGGGAGGGCAGTGGTTCTCGGCGACGACGTCAACACCGACCTCATCATCGCAGGCAGGTACTGCCGCATGGCAGAGCCGGCCGAGCTGGCTAGACACGTTCTCGAGGGTACGGAGTGGGAGGGAAAAGTATCGCCAGGGGACATCATCATCGCTGGTAGGAACATGGGCATCGGCTCCAGCCGGGAGCAAGCGCCGCTGGCCCTTAAGGGGGCCGGCGTCAGAGCGATAGTGGCCGAGTCATTCGGCCGGATATTCTTCCGCAACTCGGTCAATATCGGGCTGCCGGTGATGGTGGTCCCAGGGGTGAGGGGGAGGGTAAGGAGCGGAGAGCGGGTCCTCCTTGATTTTGAAAAGGGCACTCTGGAGGTACCGGCAGAAAGGTTAGTTCTGCATGGCGAGCCCCTGCCCCCATTTATGACCGAAATCCTCCGGGACGGCGGCCTTGTGCCGCATCTGAGGAGACGCATGGGATTCTGGACCCGCTCCGGGGGAGCCCGCGCTCTGGAAAAAAGGCGGGGAAACCGCGCGGAATTCACCACTACACACCCCGTGCCTGGACTGACGCGAGACGCCGGGGACCACAGCCACGGAGGTGCGTGATTGCCGAAACACAGAATTGCCTGGCTCCCCGGTGATGGCGTCGGGCCTGAGGTGTTGGAAGCGGCCAGAATGGTGCTCGACGCTACTGGGCTGCGCGCGGAGTATCTACACGGCGACATCGGCTGGGACTTCTGGAGGAGCGAGGGAGACCCACTTCCTGCGCGCACGCTCGACCTTCTCAAAAAAACCGACTGCGCATTTCTAGGCGCCGTCACCTCCAAACCTGACCCCGAGGCGATGAGGGAGCTCGCGCCGGCCCTCAGAAAAAAGGGCCTCACCTACAGGAGCGCTGTCCTGAGAATTCGGCAGCTCTTCGACCTCTACATATGCCTGAGACCCTGCCGAGCCTACCCGGGAAACCCGGGGAATTCCATGGAAGGGATAGACATAGATATCTTCAGAGAAAACACTGAGGGGCTGTACGTCGGTGTCGAGTGGTGGCGCGTGCCGGATGGGCTGAGGAGGTTTCCGGGTATGGAGAGGATTCCTGAGAGCGCCGCGGTGTCAATCCGCGCTGTAACCCCGAGGGCGTCCCGGAGAATCGCCATGGCCGCTTTCGAGCATGCTCGGAGAAGGGGGCGGAAAAGAGTCACCGCAGTGCACAAGGCCAACGTGCTGAGGGCTACCTGCGGGACCTTTCTCGAGGCCGTCAGGGAGGTGGCGGCGGAGTTCCCCGGTATCGAATACGAAGAGATGCACATCGACGCCTGTGCGGCCCGGATGGTCCGAGACCCCCTCCACTTCGAAGTCGTCGTCACAACCAACCTTTTTGGCGACATTCTGTCCGACTTGTGCGCCCAGCTCGTCGGCGGGCTGGGCTTCGCTCCGAGCGCGAGCATCGGGGACAGCTACGCCCTCTTCGAGCCGACCCACGGCTCTGCCCCGGACATCGCCGGCAAGGGCATCGCCAACCCCGCGGCCGCCATTCTAGCGGCGGGGTTGATGCTTGACTGGCTAGGAGAGAGAAAAAGGGCCGAGGCCCTCGAGGGGGCTGTCGCCGAGGTCATACGCGAGGGCAAGGTGAGGACGCCGGACGCCGGTGGGAGCGCCCGCACGATGGAGTTCGCCGCGGCAGTGGCCGAAAAGATAGAGTGAGAGGCGGGTCCGGATTTACCTGAGGGTGTCTGGGCGACTCGCTCCACCCTAAACAATTAAAAGCGGGCCAAGGAGCGCCCAAACGACCGTCATCAACGCGCCCACGGCGAGAATCGCCCAGGCGGTGGGTCTGTCACGGTGCATCGAGAGGACGAAGCCCGCCGCGCCGCCGAGCCCGGCGAAGAGGAGGGGAAGTAGGAAGAGGAGGCTTGTCGCGGCGCTCCTGCGCCTCTCCTCAGTCTCCCGGACTGAGGGGCGAGGGTGGGCCTGGGACTGCCGCCGCGACTCCTCCGCCGGCTCCTCAGCGGGCTTCCCCGCCGTCACGGCCTCGGTCCCCAGGACTTTGGATCCCGCCTCAAGGTGATGGGACCCGTCCCTGTCTAAGTTCTTATAGATTGCAAAAACCTTCTCCTCGGCCACGTTGCCGTTCATCTTGTAGACCTTGAACTCCTTGTTTATCGGATCAATCACGACGGCGATGTGGAATGGCTTGTTGAACATCCTCTTCTGCGTGGAGATGTCGGTCTGGGACATGAAGCAGCCGTGGCCGGGGTGGGAGTGGTACCACCCAACGATGACATAATCGAAGTCTATTCTGTCGAGCTTGTCGAAGGCTTTCTCGAAAGCCTGGAAATGTACCGAGACCGATGTGGTCTCGAGGTCGCTGGTTACTGCGTCCTCCACAATCGTGTACTCCTTGTTCTTCCACCTGCAATAGTCTCCCACGAGGTAGCCGAGGGCCTCGAGGTGCCGCTTGGCCAGCAGGGCCGACTGCTTCATCATAATGTCGAAGGCCTTCTGAGAGATGTAAACCTCGATTCCCGCGTAGGGCTTGCCCCACTCATGTATGATGAAGTCCTGAGGCGGCTTCATCTCGCGGGCGCGCCGCTTTCTCTCCGCCACAATCCTCGGTCGGTCGGGCAATGGCCTCAGCCTCCGCGGTGGAGCGTGGCCACCGCTCCTTTCCATTTCGTTACTTCAGCCCTCGTCGTCTTCCTCTCCGTTAGCGAGAATACGAGGGGCCTTCCGGCTAGACTGGATGATCTCAGGGGGCTTGTAGGGGTGCTTGTTGAAGTACTCCGCGGCCCTAGTGCAGCTGTCGGTCCCATAGGGGTTGGCCGGGTTGGGGTTCGAGAGGAGGGATTCTATTCCCTTGAGGAAGGTCAACAGGGTAGAGTTGAAGTCCCACTCGTCGAGGAGTCTGGTGCATACGTAGCCCCCGTCCTCGGGTAGCATCACGTTGGGGTGGAACGTCGGGGTCTCCCACCTCACGATGGGCTTGTGGTATGGGTAGTCCTCGGTTATCTCCATCGTGAACCTGTGGGTGAACTTGTGCGTGACCTTGCCATCGCGCAGTATCGGCCCTGGGACACCCCGTAGAGTCACCTTGATTTCAACGGGAAAGCTGCTGAAGGTTGGGTCGGAGACCACAATGGTGTGAATCATCTTGCGACGGACCTGCGCGATCTCATTCTGGAGCCTTTTTCTTAGAATCTCTTTGGGTAAAGGCAGCCGCGCACCCCCCGTGGAGATTCATCCGCCATTCATGGCCCTCTCTGCCCCTCTGCCCCGGCCGCTCGATTCCCCTCGCCGCTCCCTCAGCCGCCCCCCTCCGGGTCGGGGATAAGCTCTAATACATCCCCCTCCCTTATTCCGGACTCCGCCAAGGTTATCTGCCCCCGGAGCACCCTCTTGCCGCAGCGGAGGACATACGCTCCCGCCTCCTTCTCCCAGTAGCTGGCGGCGCTCTCTATCGTCTCCTCTATCGTGTTGTCTGGCTCCAGGTCCATCTCTATTCTGCTCCCCGTGTCGGCGTCCTTTATCGTCACTCTGGTGGTCATCTGCATCCCTTTTCCCGGTTCGAGTGAGCCGATTTCCCTGCCAGAACCCTGCTTCCTCCGCCGAGACTGCATCTTAATATAATCTACCCGTATTTAACCCCATCGCAGAGGGGGCCCATCGCATAGGGGGAGAGCTCCCGTCCGCTCAGGTCTCCTTGTGGATTATGTTTTTCAGATCCCTGCCGCAGTTGGGGCACTCTCCCACGCGCGAGGCGCAGGTCTCGTGGTAGGTCTTTCCACACTCGCACCTGACGAGTGGGAGTCCTGACTTGATGGTCCCGAGGCAGATGTGGCAGCGGACGGCTTTCGTCACGAACTGATTCATCGGAGTCGCCAGTGGGGTCATGTCTTCCACCCTTATCCATCTTGTCTCATGCAAGCTGAACTCCTTTCCGTCGAATTCCCTGAGGAAGGCGATGGACATGGTCAGTGGCAGCTCCCCTCCTTTGGAGGGCCTGACACGCACCACCTGCTTGCGCGTCTCGCCCGGTCTCAGGAGGGGTATTCTCTCGTTGCCCTGGATATCCAGCTCCCCCGAGAACTTGACCACGACATCCTTTGCAGTGGCTTTCCCCAGATTGGTTATGGAGAGGGAGGCTTGGCTCCACCTCTCTTTGTGCAGCTGCCCCTCGAGTTTTATTTCCACGCCGATGCTAGGAGTGAAGCGATCCAAGCTCCGCTGGACCTCTTCAATGCTCTGGCGCGCGAAGTCCAGGGCCTCCTCACCGCTGGTCGACCTTAGAGCCACCGCCTGGTCCAGCAGCCTCCTGGCAATGGTTGTGTCCAGGCCATATGTCTTGGCCACGGATATCATTGATTCTGCTGAGTAAATCGTATCAACGAGCTCCTTGAACCTTTCCTTCGCCTGCTCCGCCTCCTGTCCGCACTTCCGGGCGAGCTCCAGGGCCCTGCCGAAATCCTTGGCCTCCTGGGCCTTTTTGGCCTCCGCCAGCGTGTGCTCGGCGGCGCTGACATCTGCCCCGATGTTCTTCGCATAGTTTATCTTGAATTGGGAGGAGGCTATGGCCTCGCTCGCAGCCTTCACATACGTTCGCTCGGCGAGCTGCATGGCCTGGGCGACGAAATCCCGCGTCTTCGTATAGTTCCCGCTGCTGAATTCGGCGCTGGCGAGCTCCAGGAAGTCCAGAAGCTCCTCTGGGGCGAGTCCCAGCTCCTTGAGGAGGGCAGCTTTCTGGGTCGCGGTCTCCAGCTCCAGCCCTGCCTTGCCGAAGTCCTCCCTGTTCCTGGAGGCCTGGGATGCGCACTCCCGGGCGAGACGCGTCGCTTTCTCGAAGTCGCGGGCGTCGAGCGCCTTGAGGGCCCCGGTCAATAGGTTACGCGCAGCGGGTGATTTTGCCCCGGCTTCCTCCGCCTTCGCCAGCACCTCCTCCGCGGCCGATATCTCCTTCAGAGCGAGCTTCTCTTGGACCTCCTCTGTCAGCCCAAGAGCTCGGAGCACCTCCCTTCTCGCGGCGGCGTAGTCCTTCTCGGCCAGAAGCTTCTCGGCCGAGGCTAGGAGTTTCCTAAGCCTCTCGTCCTGAATGCGGGCCTCCTTCAGGACCTTCCGGCAGTACTCGATGGGGCCCGCAACGAACTCATGCTGGGCCCTCTCGGCCTCCTCCGCGCTCTGGACCGCCTTCTCCAGAGCGGCCTCGAAGTTCCCAGCTTCGAGGTCACCGCGGGCCCACTCCAGAGCCTCTACTGCCTTCTTCGGGTCAGCGCCCATCTCTCTCGTCGCGTCTATGGTCTCCTCGGCGGTTGAGATGACCTCCTCCACGAACTGGCGCTGGGCGCGCCCTGCCTCCTCTATGCTACGATTGGCGTAGTCCATTGCCTCCTCATATTCCCCTTCAGAAAGAGCGGCCCGCGCCTCCTCGATGAGGGAGCGGGGCTTCGTGAGGTCTATATCCATCTTTATCTTTGATAAGGTCTCCTCCGCCTTCTTAATCACCTCCTCCGCGAATGCCGCCTGACGGCCCATTGCCGTCTTCTCCACCTCAGCCAGGAGGCCCGAAGCCCTCTCAAACTCCGCCCTCTCTAGCATCTCCCGCGCCATCTCGAGCGACTTGAGGAGGTCCTCAACGACAACCCCCATCTCCTCGGATTCTCTGATTTTCCTCTCCACCATCGAGATCTTCCGGGAGAGGTAGTCCTCGCGTATGCGGTCCACGAGGGCGATGCCCGAGAGCGCCTGCTCCTGCGCCGAGCTGAACTCCTCGTTCCGGAGGGCTGTGGTGGCAAGTCTCAAGACCTCCTCGGCTTCTCTGACGTCCGCCCCCATTTTCTTTGACTCCTCCACGAGCCCCTTCAAGGTCTCAAGGGTCCCGCTCACAGAGCTCCTGAGTGTGTCGCGGGCCCGGGCGTATGTCTCCCTTGCTAGCTTGAGGGCCCCGTCGTAGTTCCCCTCGCTGACGGCCTCCTCGGATCTCTCGAGCATCGCTCTGAAGTCCCCAAACGCCGCTCCCGTCCTTTCTAGCTCCGAAATGAGGTGTTCGGCCTTTAGAATCTCGCTCGCAACGTGCTCGTTCACGCGCTCCTCGGCGCGACGCTGGCACTCACGGCACATTTTGAGGACCTGCTGAAACCTACCCTGCGAGAACAGAACCTTCGTCTCGGCCAGCAGTCTCTCCTCTGCCGAGAGCTGGGCGCCCAACTCGCGCGAGCGCCTCATCCACTCCTCCGTCTTCAGCACAGCCTCCTCGGCGTATCTGAGATACCCCTTCTCTAGCTCCGACCTCGCCTCCTGAATAATTCTGCTGGCGTCATCGTAGCGCCCCTCGTCCACGGCCTCGTTCACTTCGACGAGCGCTTTCTTGGTCCGGGAGATGTCGAGCCCAAGCTCCGAGGCCTCCCTTGCCATTGCCTGCAGCCCCTTCACAGCCTCTATTGTCTCGACGTGCCGGCGGCGCGCCTCCTCCGCAGCGTGTATCGACTCTTCGATTAGCGCGAGGGCGGACTTGTGGTCCCCGCACTCGAGGGCTGCCCGGGCCCGACTGAGGCGGTCCCGCGCCTTGGCCACGCTAGCCCCCATCTCCTCTATTTCTGAGAGAAAGCTCGAGGCTTGCCGTGTGTTCTGGGAGACGAAATCCTGGAGAATCACATTGAGGGCCTCCCTGCCCGAGCGCACGATCTCCTCTACCTTTTTATGGTCGTGGGATGCCAGAGCCCTTCGCCCAGATTCGAGAAGCTCCTCGATAGCCCGGACGTCCCCCCCCACCTCTGAGAAGTCCTTGACACTCAGCTCCAGCCTCTTCAGGCTCTCGGCCGAGGCCTCGTGCTCGGCCCTCTTGCTTCTGGCCAGCTCGAGCGCGTGGCGGGTGAGCTCCATCGACTTCTCGAACTCGTTCTCGTTGAGGGCCTCAAGCGCAACCTCCAAGAGCTCGGAGGCCTCAGCAGTGTCCGAGCCCGTCTCCTCAATCTCGGCGATGTGAAGCTCCGCGTCCGAAAGTGAGCCCAGCACAACCGCCTGCTGCATGCTGTCAAGATCCTTGAGGCAGCGGGTGGCTATCTCGAAGGCCTTCACGAAATTCCTGCGCTCTGTCTCGGCTCTGGCCTCTGCGAGAAGGGCCTCAGCAGAGCCAACCTCCGCTCCGATTTTTCTCGCCGCGCCAATCTTCTTCTCACAGAAAGCGATAATCCTCCGGGCCTCGCTGGACTGCCTCATCAAGGTCCCGATCTCGCTCTTTATCCTTTCCGCCGCGGCCGCGCACTCCTGATAGTCGTGGCTCTTCAGGCGGGCACGGGCATCCTCGAGCGCGCTCCGGAACCTCTCCATGTTGAGGCCCTCTGCCTCTCCCTCAATGACCGCCTTCTCAGCGCTTGCCACAAATTCGAGATGCTGGCGGTGCTCCGCCGCCCTTTTCTCAGCTTCCTCGCTCGTGGCCTTAGCAAGCTCCACAGCCCTCTTGTGCTCGCCAGCTTCAGCCAGAGCTCGCGCCTCGGAGAGGAGCTGTCTGGCCGCCCTAGCATTCGCCCCTATGGCCTCGGCTTCGTCAATCGAGGTGGCGGCGGAGTGAAGGAACTCCTGAACCCTGGCCCTTATCCCTTGCTCCGCACCCACCTTGGCCTCATCGAGGAGGGAGAGGGCAGTGGCATAGTCCCCCTCCCCCGCAACTTCTTTGGCCCTCAAGATAAAGCCCTGGACCCTGCGTGGATCAGCCCCCAAAGCGTCCATGGCTGAGAGTATGGTGTTGAGGGCGGAGAGCGCGGCCTCCATCTCCTCCCTCGCTTTTCTGACCCTCTTTATCTCGGCCTCGCAAGCCTCGATAGTTTTGAGCATCTCCGCGTAATACTGGCTGCGGAAGAGCCTCTCCGCTTCCCTGTGGAGCTCGATGGCCTTGGGGGCCTTGACCCCCTCGGCTTCTAAATAACCCAACGACTCTTCGACCTTCAGGAGCCTCTGGGACATGAACTGGCTCTGAACCCTGCTGAGGAGCTGGTTCCCCTTGTTTATCAGGTCCTCGGCCTCCGCGTAGGCGCCCTTCTTCAGTAACTCTCGTGCGGCCGCCAGATGTCTCTCAGGCTCGGAGGTGTCCGCTCCGTATCCCTTGACTTTCTTCACGGCCTCATCGAGGGCTACCGCAAGGCCCTGAATGCGACGGTGCTCCTTTCTACTGCTCTCCAGGCCCCTAGATGCGCTCGAAGAGAGTTCGAAAGCTCTCTGCAGCTCCCCCTTCTCGAGGGCAGCACTGGCCTCGGTGAGGAGGGCCAGCTCCCGAGCGGTCTCTAGGCCCTGCGCGGCAGCCTCCTCGGCTGCTTTCCGTACCCGCTGGATAAAGCCTAGGACATGCTCACGCTCCGCCGCACTCAGGTCGGCCAGAATTTTGTCATAACTCTCTATTGCGCGGGTATATTCCCCTCTTGACACGAGGGCCTCAGCGCGTGCGGCTGCCTCCCGAGCCCTCCCCACGTCCACACCCAGCGCCGTCGCCCTCTCGAGAGCTTCTGTCAGCTGACCCATCCTCTCCGAAACGACCCGGTGGTCGTTAATTGCCTTTGTTAGGGCTCCGTCGCACTCCTCCAGGAGGACACTCGCGTCCATAAAGCTGGCGAGCTCGATTGCTGCCTTTGCGCGGGCGAGCCTGTCTCGAGCCATCCTCGAGCGAATGCCCCAGTTCTCTGCCTCGGCTATCGCTTTCTCCGCTGTGGCGATGTGCTGCGAGAAGATTGCCCTCGCTCCCCTGATGGCCTCCTCTACGGCCTGCCTAGCCAGCTCCCTCGCTCCCGCGTAGTCGTGCTTCGAGAGTGCTCCCATCGAGCCGTTGAGGAATTCGGAGGCTACCGTCACATCGACTTCAACAATCCGCGCTTCCTCGACAGCAGCCCGCGCGAGGAGAACCGCGGAGTTCGATTCCCTGAAGGCCGAATCCGCGGCGCCCAGTCTCTCTCTCGCCTGCCGGCAGAGCTCAATCGAGGTCTTAAACTGACCGGCCTCGAGGGCCTCACCGGCCTCGTCTAGAGATGAGCCCGCGGCCGAGACGTCCGCCCCCTCCTCCGCCACTACCTCGAGCTCGTCCAGCAACGGCGCGAGCTCGCTCCATACTACGTCCCGCTGGGCGGTCACGAGCTGCGATAGACACGCCTCCGCGCGAGCCCTCGCCTGCTCGTAGTCGCCCTCCCGGAAGGCCTTTCTAGCGAATTTCAGGAGGGTCTCTGGGTGCTGCACGTCGGCCCTTATTTCCCGCGCCGTTTTGAGAGAGGATTCGCACCCCTCTATCACTCTCCGGGCCGCGACCGCTACTGCAATTGTCTCCTCCGCCCTCCTTCTACAATCGCTAACCACCTCCATCGCAGATGAGTAGTCGTGCTTCTGCACCAGCCCCCGAACTCTCTCCAGCTCCTCTATGAACGCCTCCATCCGGATTCCTTCGGACTGGGCTCCCTGTACGAGCTTCTGGAGCTCCGTAAGGGCGCTTAGGCCGGCGGCGTGCCTCTCCCGGCTCGCCTCCGCCTCCTCACAGGCTCTGCGCGCTAAGGCAAATGCCTCCTCGAACTCCCGGGCCTGCATCGCACCCTCGGCTTGCGACAGCAGATCCTTTGCTCTGGCCGCGTCCGCACCTATCTCGACGGCAGAGTCGATCGCCCTGCGGGCCTTACTTGTCCACTCCTGAACCAGCGTTTCCTGAGCCCTGACGAGCTCCTGCTCCGCCTCCACGACCTTCTCCATCGCTGCGTCATAGTTTCGACCTGCGAAGTGAGCCTCGGCCTGCTCCAGCAGCTCTCGGCCTCTGGCGATGTCCGCGCCCATGGCCTCTGCATCGCGTATGTGGGCCCGCGCTAGCTCTATCGCGCCGAGGGTCTGCTGGTGGCTCTCTATGGAGCGGACGATGGTGTCGCGGGCTTGCTCGGCGAGCTCGACTGCACCTGGGTAATCCCCCGATTCGGCGCTCTTGCGAGCCCTAGCCAGCAGCTCCTGGGCCTCTAGGGTCTTGACGCCCATTCCGGCGGCCTCACTGATTCTGGCCTCAACAGCGGTCAGCAGCTTCTGGGTATTGCGGTGTTGGTCACGGCGAACGCCGAGCTCGGTTTCGATGCGATCGAGCTGCTGGAGCGCCTCTTTGAAACGGCGTTCGGTGAGCATCGGTTCTAAATCTCTCAGGGCCTTTTTTAGAGAGCTGAGTTCCACACCCTCCCCTGAGAGCTCCTCGGCGCGCGCGCGGATGACCTCAAGTCTCTTTCTAAGGGCGTCCCCGATGGCTCCGTCGAGCTCGAGCTCCCCTCGACGGACGTAGTCCAGAACGTCATCGTAGTTCCCTCTCTCAGACGCAAAGCGGGCCAGCCCGAGGAGGTCCTCTGCTGATGAGGCGTCGGTCCCCAGACCCTTCGCTTCCGCTATCCGGCTCTGGAGTCTGGAGAGGGCGGAGAGAGCCTCACTGTGTCTGTTCTTCAACCGCGCCAGCTCCGCGTCCACGGCCTGGACCTCGCGCAGGACCTTGAGGAATGCTCCCGCTGGGACGCTTTCCCGAAGGGCCTCCAGCCGCTCCCTCAGGTCCTTCACAACCACTCCTGATGAGCCCGCCTCTTCAAGCCGTCCCATCGCCGCCTCCAGGACTGCCCTCGAGCGCTCGCTGAGCAGCCTCTCTGCAGCGTCTAGCACGGCATGGGAAATCGAAACGGCGTCCTCGTAGTTACCCGAGTTGAAGGCCTTCCTGGCCTCTATCATCTCCTCAACCATCTCCGAGTGTGGAATTCCATAGGCCTCGGCTTCGCTGAGGCGTCTTTCCGCAGCCTGAATTGTTTCCGAGGCCGTGTGGTGCATCAGCCTCTTCTGCTCCAGCAGGCCTAGAACCTCCCTCGCGCTCGAGGCCGCGGAGGCGATGTCGCCCCTTTCCAAGAGCTCTCGCACCTTCGCCAGGCCGGTCTTTTCGCTCTCCACACTCAGGCCGAGCTGCTCTGAGGCCTCTATCAGCGCGGATAGCCTCTCGCATAGCTCATGGGCTTGCTTCTCAAGCTTCTTTTCTATGGCCTCCACGGCCTCCGCCGATAAGGTCAGGGCGCTTTCGTACTGCCCGTTCTCTATCAAGGCCCTGACGTGCGCCAGACTCTCTTCGAATTCGCCCACCTCCACCCCCGCCCCCCTAGCCCTTTCAAGCGTGGCCTCAAGTAGGGCTCTCCCGTCCACGGCCTCACGGAACCTTAGGCCCAAAGTACGAGCCTCCTCCGCTGCCAGCCCCGCATAGTAATGGCTTGCCCCGAACCTCCCGCATTCTAGCAGCTCCCGGGCTCGCCTCAGATACTCCTCAGCCCTCGGGAGCTCCGCTCCCTGCTGCCCGTATTCATCTATAAGGTTGCGCGTGGAGCGGAGCGTCTTTTCAAGAGCGTCCCTGCACTTCTGCCTGAGGGAGGGGATAATGTCCTCCGCCCTGTAGCGGGCACCCTCGTAGTCCCCGCTCTCATACGCCAGCCGAGCCTGCTCGAGCTTCGAGCTCTCTGGAGAGACGTCCAGCTCCGCCATCAGGGCCTCGGTTACAGCCTCCTGGGCCTTCTCGAGAACGTCTTGGGCCAGGACACTGGCGCGGGAGTGGGTCGCGACCGCCTTCTCCAGAGCCGCGGCAGCCTCGGATATCTGAACTGCGTCGCCACTCTCAACGATACGGAGCGCTTCAAGCGCCAGGCTTTCGGCGTTCTCCAGAGGCGGGCCTTCGAGCTCCGCTCCCTCCAGAAGTGCCAGAGCACGTGAGACGCCCTGGGCTATTAGCCCGGTCCGTGCCTCGATTTCCCCGAGAGACTGCCTCGCGAGCAGGAAGGCTTCGGCGTATCTTCCGGCCTCGCTGGCGGTTCTCGCCCTGCGCAGTGTCTCCTCGGGCGCCTCCACACTCGCGCCCGTCGCTTTTAAGGCATCCAGCTCCCCCTGAACGGACTCAAGGACCTCCGCGACTACTCTCCTCTGGCTGGAAATCTGGGAGTCGATGACCTTACGCGCCAGTGAGAGAGCCTCCTCCGGTTTCCCGCCTCTGAGGCGCTCCTCCGCCTCATTCAGCTTCGACAAAGCATCCGATGTATCCAGACCCATCTTTCTGCTCCCTTCGACGAGCTCCCGGGCCTTTGATAGCTCGCCCGCAGCCTCGTCTCTCCTTCTGAGTAGAGACTCTAGGGCGACACGAAGTTCGACAGCGGCCTCGAGAGCAGGGCCGGCTTTCCCGGCAGCGGCCATGCCTTGGAGCCTCACGAGCTCCGCCCTCTGCTCCGCCACTGGAATTCCAGAGGCTTCGACCCGCTCTATCAGGCCGGCCACGGTTCTCAGGGTTTCTCCTACATCGGCGGTCTTCTTTGTAAAGGAAGCTGCGTCGCTCTCGAAGCCCTTCAGCAGCTCGTAAACGGTTTCATAGTCCCTGACGTCTATTAATGACCCTACCCGGGGCAACGACGCTTCCCAGCGTGATACGTCCATCCCCTGAGCCCGGGCCTCTTCCAGCGCCTTCGTCACCTTCGTCATTAGTTCCCTGAAATGTGCCCTGCGCTGCCTCTCAACCTCTTCATATAGGGAGTTCATTATCTCGACGGCCTGTATAAATGCGCGCTTTGCAATCAGGCCCCGGACCTTTTCCAGCGAGGCTCTGAACGAAGACACGTCCATGCCCCATCTCTCGGAGTCGTTGACAATGCTCTCGGAGTTGGAGAGCCACTCAGCCACTCCTGCCTCCAGAACCCTGGCACCCTCTTTGATTGCAGTCTGGGCGAGCCTGCGGGCCTCGTCAGGGTCCTTCCGTACCTTCTCCTCGGCCTGGACCTTCAGCTCCATTATCCTAGATGCGTCAACGCCCAGTCTCTCGATGTCATCTATGATGCTCCCGGCAAGGCTGAGCTCCTCCTCCACCGTCCTCGCCCTGAAGCTCCGAAGAATCTCCTCGCACTCCGTCAGAAGCTCCTCTACCCTATCGAACTCTTTGCGCTCGAGTGCGGCCTCTGCCTCCCGCAAGAGGCCTTCGAGGCGGGAGGTGTTAGCCCCCTCCTTCCTCGCCTCCTCCACCCTCCCGCCCATCTTCGCCAGCTCATCCTGGAGCCTCCGCCTACGAGTGGGGTCTCCGGCGAGCTTCTTCTCCAGCGACTTGGCGTACTTGAGCCCCTTGAAGCTCTCTTTCACGCCCTCACCTCCTTCGAGTGGTGGGGGCACTCAGGGTTGCGGTCCACCTCCAGAATTTCGCTGACATTTCTTTTTCCATCGTAGTAGAAGATGTTCCGGAAGCATAGCTCCCGCTGCCTGCTCGTCAGCTTCAGAGCCTCCCTGACCTGAACCGCCGCAACGACGCTCGTTGTGGTGATTTCAGCGGCAAGCTTGGGGTCGAAGAAGGTGAAGTCCCTGCCCGTGCACGAGAACCGCTTCTCCAATACCCGCATATGGGTCCTATTCATACCGCACTCCAGGCATGGCGTCTCTGGAGGCAGGACGTTCTGCACCTTCCCCACCGTCCCCAGCGTGGCGCCGTCGATGTACGGAATTCCGCGAGGATAGGTGTGGGCATTAAGGTGGAGGCGGGCAGCGATGTTGTCCAGGCATCCCAACACGACGCCGTGCCTATAGATGAACCTCTCCGGCATCTCCTCGATTCTGCACACGTGCGGCTCTACTTTCGCTCCGGGGTCGAGCCGGCGGGCTCTCTCGGCGAGCACCTCGGCCTTGAACCGCTTCTCTGTTGAGTCTTCCTCCGTGAAGAAGACGCACCGGTTAAGATTCGAGAGCACGACGCGGTCCATATCGACGAGGGAGATTCGTCGGTAGCCAGAGAGGATTAGATTCTTCACAACCTCATTGCCCAGCGCCCCAGCCCCCACCACAAGGACCCGCTCCTTTGCTATTAGCCCGAAGTCCAGCCAGCCTATTCTCTTCGCCCTCTCGAAGCGGTCCGCGTCCTGGTACCCGGGCCTCAGGACAACCAGCGCTCCACTCTTACGGGGCCTGCCTCCCTTTTCTTTTTTCGTCCATCCCCCTCCCGCAGACCGGGCATCGCCCGGTTTTTTTGAGGCACTGGATGTGATAGGCGGTTCCACAGGAACAGGTATAATTGCCCGGCGAGGCCTTAATACTTACCGCCTGCCTGCACAGCCCGCATCTGGTCTCCCTTTGGGCCACGACCTTCCGGACCCGCCTCTTTGCTCCCGCCCCCCTCTCGCGCTCCGCCTCCTCCCTCTCCGCTGCCCTCAACCTCCAGTAGTCCACCAGGAAAACCGCCACGACCACCGCCCAGACTACCGTCACGAACCAAGGGCTCAACCCGCCCAAACCGGCGAGCCCGAAGCCGGCCACCCTCCCGAGCTGAAGCTCGTCCCCTCTGCTCCTTACTTCAATAACCACCTCGGTCTCATCCACAAGCCCCTCTGGGTCCGTGACCCGAACCCTGAATAGATGCACTCCCACATCCCCCGGCCCTGGTGTGAAATAGAACTCACCGCTTGTGGCGTTGATAACGAAGAGTGCTGAGTCCGATGAGAAAACGAGTTCGTCCCCATCGGGGTCATAGGCCTCGATTCTGCAACTGAACCTAACCCCAACCACGGCCCGCAGGAGACCAGGGGAAACGACTTTCGGGGGCTCGTTTGTCGGGAGTAGTGTGATATTGAGAGGAGCGTCGACAAAGGCGCCGCTTGGGTCGGTTACCCTGACGATGATGTGGTACTCGCCCAGCTGGCTCGTGGGTGGGTACCAGACTAGCAGGCCGGTCCTTCTGTCGAGCTGCATGTCGGGGAGAGCCGTGAGAAGCGAGTAGTGGAGCTCGTCTCCGTCGGGATCGTACGCCTTCACCACGGCCACGTAAGGCCGGCCCTGATAGGCCGTGCCTGGAGCGCCTCCGAGGAAAATTGGCGGGTCGTTGACGTCCTGTACCATTATCTGAAAGGCCTGAACCGCCACCCCACCATGGCTGTCCGATGCGACTATGACAACCTCGCGTTTCCCGATCGATGCCTGGGAGGGTAGCCACTCGAGCACGGCCGCGTCCCCACCCTCCTGGGTGAGGCTCATTCCGTCGGGATGAGAGGCGAGGGTGAATTGGAGAGAATCGCCGTCGGGGTCCTGCGCAAGCACCCTATACGTGAAAAGGCTCCCCTGGCGCGCGGTCACAGGGGGAGAAGTGATGATGAACGGTGGGTCATTCACATTCATAACCCTGATATGGAAGCTCTGGCTCGCCCGCCCTCCTAAACCGTCGGAGACCTCCAGACCGACCAAGACAGTCCCTACCTGGTCCGCCCGGGGCGTCCACGCCACTAGACCTTTTTTTTGGTCAATGGTCATATTGGCCGGGGCTGCGCTGAGGAAATAGGAGAGCTCGTCGCCGTCCGGGTCGTAAGCCCGAATCTGGTACTCATATAGCACACCCTGCTGGGCGATGGTCGGAGGAAGGGAGTGAATCTGCGGGGGGTCGTTGGCATTGGTTACATTCACCTCGAAGCTCTGGTAAGCCGTGAACTCGCCGTCTGAGACGGCCAGCACAATACGGTTCAGCCCTACCTGCTCATTGGTCGGGGTCCAGCTGACGAGACCCGTGAATGCCTCGATGGACATTCCGCGAGGCCCCGCCACAATTGAGAACACAAGCTGGGCGTCGTGGTCCGGGTCCTCGGCCTCGGCTTGATAAAAATAGGGCCGCCCCTGAAGGGCGATGAGCACCGGGAGGCTCTTAAAATACGGTGGGTCGTTGATGTTCTGAACGGTGAGGAAATAGGACTGGCTGGCCGGTGAAGCTATGCCGTCCGTGACGCCAAGAACCACCCTGAAAGTACGGTTTGCGTCTGTGACGCCCGGTTTCCAGGAAACAAGGCCGGAGCTAGAATCCACAATCATTCCGTCCGGGCCCTCGAGTTTAAGGAAGGTGAGGGTGTCGCCGTCGGGGTCTATGGCTCTCATTAAATATGTGTAGTCCCTACCCTGGACCCCCGCGCTCGGAGGGATGGAGATAATCTCTGGGGGCTGGTTGATGTTCAAGACGGTCACAACCAGGGTGTCTTCATCAGAGTTGCCGGCCGGATCGGTGACGTTCAGCACAACGGTGTAGCGCCCAGGGGCTTTGTAGGTGTGGGAAACAAAGGAGCCGCTGGCCACGCCATCGGACCCAAAGTCCCCAAAGGACCATATAAATCGCGCAATCCCAACATTGTCCGTTGAGAGGCCCCCGTAAAATGTGCACTCCTCCCCCTCCTCTGCGGTAAAGTCATCGCCGGCGCAGGCGCGCGGCTCGATAGCATCAACAGTGATCACCCCAGTCCCCACCGACGAGAAAACCAAGGGGACGCCATCAACCCATACGTCTCCCGAGGCTAGCGAGGCGGTGAAATTGTCACCGTTAGAGGCTAGGGCACTTGTTCTGATGACAATGAAGAAATCCGGTCCTGAATAATTGGCGAGGTCGCTGGGAGGGATTTGAAGGCCGCTCATCTTGAGGACGGTCCTGAAGGTGTTGCCGACGACGGTCCAGGCGGGGACCTCCGAGAGTGGCGCAGGCTGGTCGTACTGGTCGAAGAGCCCTGTTGTGCCCTTCGTCTTGTTGTCAATATAAATAGCCACACCGCTCGAGGAACTCGTTGAGAGGGGCGCGAGGTCGGATGTATCGAAGTGGCCAGCCCCGCTGGCGTCCGTGAAGTTTACCGCCACGGCCGTCAGGAGCTCGCCCCCGTCCTGGTACATATTGACTCCAAATATCGCAACCGGCCCGGAGAGGGGCTTGACCCATTCAGGAGCAAGGGAGGAGACGCTGAGCTGATAGACCGAGGCCTTGGAGGTCGGAAGTACTGACCATCCAAGAGCTAGGCCAAGCGCCAGCAGCCCGACCGCCGCCCTTTTAAAGGGTGCCCCATGGGTCATAATCAATTACAATACAGAAAAGGAGAATTTATATCTTCCCTTGCTATCTTCTAAATCATTTATTAATTTCTATTTTACATGCAAACGCCTATTTTCCCGTCCTTCCAACCCGTACGAATTGCAAAAGCGCATGACCCCAACTGAAATGACTGCTTAAGGTAAGGACGGGCCCTAACCAACTGCGTAGTGGGCCCGTCCGGATTTAAAAATCGCCTTTTTTACTATCGGTGGACCCATTTTCAATCAGGCAAGTATTGAACCTCTGGGCCATGCACGAAAAACCCGGTCTCAATGGCCCCCGGATAGCATTCCGGGGAATTCCAGAACCGCCCTGTGTCCTGTTCTCCCCTGGTCCTAGAAACGGGGCCGGGGGTTTTTTCTTTTTTCAATGATTCAACCCAGGTTATAGAATTTTTCACAGCTGATTCACGGTTTGGCCATAAATCGATTTGCATTTGCCTAAAAGGCCATTTCTGGGCTCTGTGACAGGCCCAGGACAGAGGATAGTTGGGGAGAGGCTTGATGGTAGAAGAACTCGCAATACAGTTCAGTTCCGGGCATAATGAAGCATGTTTTTCACAGCATCAGAATGCGAGCATATGAATAAGCATTGGAGGCTTGTTGACTTTAAATACGCGCTCGTTGAGTGTCCAATAACCCGTGTTATTGGACGGAAGACGGTATCTTGTTACCGGTTCTATGATACCAAGAATGTCCGTCAGCAGGCTATGAGCAGGCCCCAGGTCACCGGCAGCAGACCGGCAGACTATCGCCCTTGAGGTGGATAATATGGCGGTTGGGGAGGCTGTTGTGGATACTGAGGCGGATATTGAACAGGGACATATTGAGGCTGTTGCTGATAATATTGCTGTTGCGGGTAGGGCTGCAGCGGTGGAGTTTTCTGGGATTTTCTCTTTACATAGATTACAATTCCAACAATAATAAGGACCACAATCACTATGAGAATCACTATGACCGCGAGACAGAAGAAACTGAGTGCTTCACCAGCTGCTTGTACATTCTCTGAGAAAGGGTCGCTACGAGTGAGAGAAATAGTCACCGGACCGACAGGATTCGCGCTGCCTTCGATATCATTGACTCTATTATCAATCACCAAGCAGTAAGATTGGTCATCGGGTTTTGTCCAGGAGAAATGCGCTGTTGTGACATTGAGCATCTGAAAGGTGGGCGTGAAATTCGAATAGATGCCGAGATAACCGCTCCAATATTGATTGTTGGATATGATGTAAATATCGATGTTGCCCGTTGATGTAACATCAATGTCTATCTTGTCACCCTTGGAGACTCCAAAGAGCCAATCGGAGTAATGATCATTTTCATTTACCGTCTCATTCTTGACATTCGTCTTCGCTGAGATAATATCCACAGGTGTCAATAAACACAATAGCGTAAGCACCGCCAATATCGTTCTCACCCTCATGGTCTCCACCCTCGATGCCTGGCAGTATCGGCAGTCCCAGAGCGCCCCCCGGGCGGACAAAATAATATACGGACGGGATATTAAAGATTATCCTGAAAGCTCCATACGGAAAAACTGACTCATCAAAAGGGGGAATAGCACTTTCTGAAAAATGTTCAATTCCCGGATGGCGAAATGTCACGAAGGCTTCAGATTCGGTCCGATATAGAGAAGCTTTCTCAATAACCCGAACCTCATTTCATTGATTCTTTTTGTCTCATCTCCTGAGAGCCCCCCTCTTCCGAGAGATTTATCGAGGTCATTGATTTCATTAATTATTTTTTCGACAGGACGATTGTCAACATAGACATAAGTGGGCCCCCTTCCAGGACCCATTTTTCCTTGGTTAAAAATGTAGTGAGCAGGGTCTTTTCCCTTATCTCGCTCCCCATATTCGCGTCCAATTTTCTCCAAGTGTGTCCGCTGCTTTTTTAGATAACCGAATTTGACAAGTTGTTGGATCCATCATAAACATCGGGCCGGGATGATTTCGGAAGATGAAGAAGTTCCATAATATGCGGGATTGAATAAGGTCCGGAGTATTAAACGAGTTGATATATCTCATATTGAAGATATGAGAGGCCAACAAACCTTTTCCGCTTCCCTGCCCTGCGATTATCTCCCATGCCCATCACCTATTGTAGGATTCTATTCCTACACCACGCAACGCATATTACCCTTATTAAATATATTATAAAATAGCCAAATATAGGGGGTGAGGGCACGGGGGATATTTCAGTTGTTTATCGCGACCCGGACGAGGGTGTGCGGCGATGCAGAGGGATCCAGCTTATTGAGGATGACCCTCAGTTTCTGGTCTTGGTCCGCCGTGATAATACGCGGATTCGGTTCAACCGCTCAGCAGTTCTGAAAATCGAGGAGGTGCATTCATGACCGAGGACCTGAGAGGCCAGGACCATCAGGTCCAGGAACAGCAGGGCTCGGAGCCGCAGCAGCAAGGCGGCAAGGACCCCAATGCTTGGAAGGAGAAAACTGCCGGGGTTATTCCAGATAAATGTGGGGGGATAATTCATTGCCTCATCCCCTCAGCCAGGGAATACCGCAGGCAGTGCTTGGAGAAACCTCGACCGCCATTTATTATTGAGGACCTGATACCGGACCCCATCGAGCCCGGATACATTATTATCGGCGGAAGAGAAGGCACGGGGAAAACCCAATTTGCTTTGCAGATGGCTTACGCTGTGGCCAGCGGAGAACTATTTCTCGGGTTAAAGACTCGACGGACTGTGGTTGCTTATCTTGACCTGGAATCTTCCCAGTATGATTTGGTTCAGCGGACGGAAAAACTGGAGAGGATGTATCCAACCGCTAGAGACTATATTCGATGTCAGCATTTGGACCCTTTGCGTCTGCCCACCAGGGAGCAGGATTTCCGGAGATTGATAAAAGGTGCAGAGTTGGTGATTCTTGACAATCTTCAGCTGGCAGTCGCCGGAAATCCGGACGACCCTGGCGACGCCAAGCGGTTCATTGACAGCATAAAACAAATATCACAAAAGGAGAAGGTCTTTTTCGTTTTAATCCATCACCTTCGTAAAAAATTCAGGAGCAACGGGCGAATAATGGACACGGATGCTGATGACATTCGTGGTCCCTCTATATATAAGGATTTGGCCACTACCAATATCCTGTTTGAGGAGACGGCACAACCAAGAGACGCGCGAGGTAATTCTAGGCCGAAGACCCCCGATGAACAAAACAGCAGACAGTTTACTTTTTGGAAGGTCAGACTGGGGAAAAAATCCGACGCGGCGACAAGAAGATTCTTGACTATGACCCCCAGACCGAAACCTATTATCCCAAGGAAGTATCCGAGTCCTCAAAGAATCCTGAGGAAAAAGAGCGCAACCGGAAAAAAGGTACAACCGGATATCTATGGTGCAACCGGCGCAAGCGGTGCAACCGGCAGTATAAGGGCCAAACCAGACCCACCATCCCCACCGGCCATTCCGGTTGCGCGGGGGGTCTGCTAATGAATTCAAATGTTAACATGGGGGCGAGATATACCCCAATACCAAATTCCCCTGTGTTAGAGGTAACAGTCATACGGAACAGAGCCGAAGCCGGACCTGGCAGGCAGCAGGGTTCAGGCCCTGTACCCCGGCAGCATGGGCAGAGGGGTCTCTCTTGACCAGGATGTCCCCTGAGGCCCGCCTGAGCCTCAAAGCAGATATCCTTAAAGGAGACCAGCCCGCCACTGTACTGGCCCGGAAGTATTCCACAACGCCAGCAAATGTCCGCCAGCTCGGGCACAGGCTCCATAAGCCCGCAAGCGTCATAGTGAATGTCACACAACCCATATTGGTGGCAGAGGACCGAATAGCCCGGAAGAACGGATGTCACACTTCTTCAGATGTCACAAGTTCAGAAATCGATGTTGGCTGGGAACTTGCCAGGTATCTTGACCGACTCAAGGGGCTCGAAGCCGATTTGGCCTCTGGCGGCCATGCTCCGGTTCAGGTCCTTTTGGCCCTGACGGAGCAGATACGGCGTGTCTTGGAAACCCAGTTGAAAGCAAGGTCTCTTGGTGCCGGAGCAAAAGAACAGGAAGATGGCCCGGTTTTCCTAGGTGAGCCGCGGCTCAAAAAAGCGTTTATGCAGGGATACCGGCAGCGTGATGCCGAACTTCAGGACGGCGAATGGATTATGGAGAGAATGGGCAGAATTCTGATAGGGGAGGAGAAGCCGGGCGAGTGTCCCTGGCCTGGCAGCATCCTTTCGGAGGCTCAGACACCCGCAGCACCGGAGACGCGCTCTATTCCGGCCAGGATTAAACCGGAGGCCTCGGGCCAGCACCCCCCACAGGAATGCCCTCCAGGACCCCCAGAAACCCCTCAGGAAATGCAGTCTGTCCCGGGCCAGGCTGATGCCCCCTCGGAAAGAAAAACAAGGCCAGGGCCAATTCCAGGCCCTATAAAGAAGGAGGAAAGTCAAGATTGACCGACAGCTCCCCAGTCCCCGGAAGAGAAAGCTTATCCCCTTCTGGACCTTCATTCACTATCGGTAAAAGGGGGTGAAAATGGGCCCGTCCGGATTTGAACCGGAGTCTGAAGCTCCCAAAGCTCCTAGGATACCAAGCTACCCCACGGGCCCTTGGGCAGGGAATATGGCTGGAGCTAATAATTGCTTCCGGTCGTACTCCACTCGATTCCCCATCCCAGTCAGATGTAGGAAAAGGGCCGGATGCAGTGGTACGGCGTGATGCCCTGCAGAAGAGTAGGATCCCCTCCGATTGCCCCTGTATAGAATTTGGAAAACCCCGCGCGATCCTTTTTCTGAAAACCCCGGGGCAATCCTTATGCCCGGAGAGGACCAGTAAAACCTTTAAAAGGGGCAAGATGATACACGCTGGCCGGTGCGGGTGTAGTGTAGACTGGTTATCACTTGAGCTTGCCAAGCTCAGAACTCGGGTTCAAATCCCGACGCCCGCACTTCAACTTTATTGGAGGGCGTCGGATTTGAGAGGGGGACCTTCCGATACGGTAGAGAGGAAGGGGCCCAAATCAACAATTAACAGGAGCCTAGCGAGCCGTTAGTTGTTGCCCGAAGGGAAAATCCCCGCACCCCCACTTCACCATTTCCCGGCAGGGCCTGTGCACCCCCAGCAACGCGGCGCTAGATTTTTTCCCCTTTTTCTCCAGAACCGAGGTTTCTCTCGACCTTCCTCCGGCGTTCCAGCTCCATGCTCTGGAGGGTATCTTTTAAGATGAAATATACTATGAAAAATATTATGCATAAGCCGATTGAGATAGTCGCCCACCATCCTATGCGCGTGGGTGCGTCCGGGAAAGCTTCATATATATAATAATAAAGCAAGCCGATACCCACCAAGCCGAAGAGCACCCCGATCCCGCCCACAAGCTTAGAGATAGCGGTAACAGTCTCGATATTTCTGTCATCGGCACCGCGCGTCCCTATCCCTCCCCAATGCTATTGCCCTTCACGACTATTCAATTTTGTGGTATTTTCAAAGGATAACATTTTCGCACCGTATGTTTAGGTGGGCACCGAGGACCTCCGAATGTGCAGGAGCGCTTCGAGTGGCCCTTAATGGAACTCCGGGTGTCCCATTCAACAACCCCCCCGTGATAGCGTATGTCCAATAAAGATTATCTAACCTAATCTCGATTGCCCATGGGGGTAGAGCACTGGTAGCGAGGATAGGCATTCGCCGGGAGGATATCAACCGCCGGGAGCGGAGGGCCCCTCTCACCCCACAAGACGTCCGGTGGCTGATTTCTGAGCACGGGCTCGAGGTCATTGTTGAAGACTCAAGCCTGAGGGTCTACACGAACGTGGAATACGTGAGAGCCGGCGCAAGGGTGGAGAAGAGTCTTAAAGAGTGCCCTGTGATATTTGCGATTAAAGAAATTCCCGTGAGCGAGCTCGAGGAAGGAAAAACCTACATTTTTTTCGCACACGTCATCAAGGGCCAGGAGCATAACATGCCCATGCTCAGAAGGCTCATGGACCTGAAATGCCAATTAATAGACTATGAGAGAATAGTTGACGATCGCGGGCGGCGGCTGATCTTCTTCGGCCGACACGCCGGTCTCGCCGGAGTTATAGAGACGCTCTGGGCCCTCGGCCAGAGGCTCAGGTGGGAGGGCCTCGCCACCCCATTCCTCAACCTAAGGCACGCGTTCGATTACGATAACCTCACGGCGGCGAAGAGGGCCCTGCGCGAGCTTGGCAATCTGGTCTCGAGGGACGGTCTTCCAGAGAGCCTCTCCCCTCTCATCATCGGTGTCACTGGCTACGGGAACGTGGCGGGCGGGGTCTGGGAGATGCTCAGGGAGCTGCCCGTTAAGGAGCTCTCACCCGACGAGATAGAAGAAGGGCTAAAGGCGCCGTCCAGGCACTTGATCTATGCAGTTACCTTCAAAGAGGAGCACATGGTGGAGCCGGTTGAACCGGGCAGAAAGTTCGAGTTGCAGGATTACTATCAGCATCCGGAGAAGTACAGACCGCGCTTCGAAAGGTATCTTCCCCACTTGACGGTGCTCCTGAATTGCATATATTGGGACGCAAGATACCCGAGACTTGTGACCAGGGAGTACCTTAGGAGGGAGGGCCAGCACCGCCTCAGGGTCGTTGGGGACATCAGCTGCGACATCCGGGGCTCTATTGAATTCACTTATAAAGCTACGGAGCCAGACAGCCCCGTCTTTGTCTACGACCCGGAGAGCGACACTATCAGAGACGGGGTCGAGGGGAATGGGGTTGTTGTAATGGCCGTCTACAACCTCCCATGCGAATTTCCAAAAGAATCGTCTGAGAGCTTCAGCGCTGCTCTCAGGCCCTTCGTCCCAGAGATTGCGAAAGCTGACTATTCAGCCAGCTTCGAGCGAATAGCTCTCCAACCGACCCTGAAGAACGCAATGATACTTCACAAGGGAGAACTTACACCTCCATACCGATACATTGTTAAATTCTTGGAGAAACGATAGAGCGGAGGCATGACAATGGGCGGCGTGCTTGTTCTAGGCGCGGGAATGATATCGAGGCCTATGGTCAGTTACCTTCTGGACCATACGAAGTACCCCGTGGTCGTCGCTAGCAGAACAATCAGCAAGGTCCGGAGAATTCTCGGTGGCCACCCGCGAGGTGAGGCAAAGGAGGTTGATGCCACAAAGGCTGATGTCCTCGAGCCGCTGGTCAGAGACGCGGAGCTTGTCGTCAGTCTACTTCCTTATGTACACCATCCAATGGTGGCCCGTATATGTCTGAAGCATGGGAAGCACCTAGTCACCACATCTTATGTGAGCCCTGCAATGAGGGCCCTAGATCCAGATTTTAAGAGCGCTGGCCTCATCAGCCTCAACGAAATCGGTCTCGACCCCGGCATAGACCACATGTCGGCAATGAGGGTGATTGACAGCGTAAAGAGGGAGGGAGGGGAGATAGAGGCATTCAGCTCATACTGTGGCGCCCTGCCCGCCCCCGAGGCCGCCCTCAACCCCTTCGGCTACAAATTCTCCTGGAGCCCGAGGGGCGTCCTCCTCGCCTCCCGCAACGCCGCCCGCTTCCTCAAGGATGGGAAAGTGGTCGATATTCCCGGAAACGAGCTCTTTGAAAACTACACCTTCAAGGAAGTCCCGGGGGTCGGCTGGTTCGAGGAGTACCCCAACCGCGACTCCATTCCCTATCTTGACACCTACGGCATCCGGAGCGCGAGGACAATGTACAGGGCCACCCTCCGGAACATCGGCTGGTGCGAGACGATGAGAAAGATCGCGGAGCTTGGCCTGCTGGACGACACAGAGAGGGGCGGCCTCGAGAACCTCACCTGGGCCGGATTGATGGCCGAAAAGCTGGGCTGCGGCTCCGGCGACATAAAGTCCGCCCTAGCCAGAAGACTTAAAGTCCCTGTTGGCTCCACCGTCATTAAGCGGCTTGAGTGGCTGGGCCTGCTTGCCGATGAGAGAGTACCTGCGGAAAAAAGCGTTCTGGACGCCCTCACAGCGCTGATGCTCCGGAAGCTCAGCTACGGCGATCGCGAGAGGGACATGGTCGTGCTCCACCATGAGTTTGTGGCGAGGATGGGAGACGGCGCGACGAGGTACCTGACCTCCACACTCGTGGACTTCGGCGTACCGGGCGGAGACACGGCCGTGGCGCGGACCGTGAGCTATCCTGCGGCGATAGCCGTCCGGCTGATTCTGGAGGGAAAGATTACTGCCCGCGGGGTTCAGGTGCCCGTGATACCAGAAATATACGAGCCCGTTCTGAAGGAGCTGGAGGGGCTGGGAATTAAGACCGTCGAGAGGAGCGGGGCCTCGGGAATGGAATTCCGGGACGAGTCCAATCGCACAAAGTAATTATACGCGGTCTCCATCACTCACAGGAGGTCGAGCGGGATGGAGCAGAGGCCTTTCGTAAGGGGAAAGCTGCCGGGACAGCGGGGAAAGGAGATAGTTGCTAAGGATAGTGAGTTGCTGGCCACATCCACAAAGGCTGCGCCCGTAGTGGCGGCGCGGGGTAGGGGGATTTATATTGAGGACGTTGATGGAAACGTTTTCATGGACTTCACCTGCGGCGCGGGCGTGACAAACACCGGCCACTGCCACCCGACGGTCGTCGAGGCGATTCAGAGGCAGGCCGCAGAGCTGCTGCACTTCGCCGGCACAGACTTCTACTACGACGTTCAGGTTAGGCTAGCCGAGAGGCTCGTGGGGATAACGCCTGGGAAATTCCCGAAGAGGGTCTTCTTCACCAACAGCGGGGCCGAGTCTGTCGAGGCCGCCGTCAAGCTGGCGCGGTGGACGACCCGCAGGCCCCTTTTCATCGGCTTCATAGGCGCGTTTCATGGCAGAACGATGGGCGCTCTCTCGTTTACCGCAAGCAAGCTCGTTCACCGGGCGAGGTACTTTCCGACCATGCCCGGCGTCACCCACCTTCCCTACGCTTACTGCTACAGATGCCCATATAAGCTGGAGTATCCGGGCTGCGACCTCTGGTGCGCGAAGATACTGGAAGAACTCTACTTCCAGACCCTCGTGCCGCCAGACGAGGTCGCGGCGATCGTGGTCGAGCCGATTCAGGGCGAGGGGGGCTATATGGTCCCTCCCGATGACTTCTTCCCGGCGCTGAAGAGAGTCGCTGAAAAGCACGGGGTCCTTTTCATTGACGACGAGGTCCAGGCGGGCTTCGGGAGGACTGGGAAGTGGTTCTGCGCGGAGCACTACAGCGTCGCCCCCGACATCATCGCGATGGCGAAGGGCATGGGCTCCGGGTTCCCAATCGGGGCGATAGTCTTCAGGAGGGAGCTGGACTGGAGCGTCAAGGGCGCCCACTCTAATACCTATGGGGGCAACCCCGTTGGCTGTGCAGCCTCGCTGGCGACAATCGAGGTGATCGAGAAAGAGAGGCTCTTGGAGAACGCGGCTAGAGTCGGGGCGCATCTTCACAAGAGGCTCCTCGAGCTTCAGGAGAGGCACGAATGCATCGGTGATGTCAGGGGGAAGGGGCTGATGCAGGCGACGGAGTTTGTGAAGAGCAGAAAGACGAAGGAGCCCGCGCCGGAGCTGCGCGACAGGATAGAGCTCGAGGCGCTCAAGAAGGGCCTGATTCTGCTGGGCTGCGGCCGGAGCACGATAAGGTACATTCCGCCTCTGATAGTAACCGAAGAGCAGATAGAAACGGCCGTTGATATTCTTGACGGAGCAATTAAAAGGGCGGTCAGGGCATAGAGGAGCCGGAGCGTCCTGGAGAATGGCTGAATGCCCAGGCGGGTGATCTTGGTGACGGCGCAGGGAACTCCCTAATTCTTCGAGCCTCTGCCCTTACCTCATCTGCTGTAGGCCCGGACAAAGGCCTCGATGCTGCGGTCGTAGGTCTTTTCAATGTCCTTTGGGAAGAGGCAACCGGGGAGCTCCCCGTGGGCGCGATGGTGGGCTATGCACTCGCAGCACAGCCCCTTCCTCGAGCAGGTCGGGTAGGTGCAGGTACATTTCTGGAGGTTTCTCTCCTGGGTGCAGGTTCTGGGCATCGGCGTCACCGGGCGTTGATTGGCCTACGCGGTGATAACATTTGCCTATTATCAAGGGGCTTTGCTCCCAGGACCCCTTCGTGGGGGGCTGGTGCGTCCCCGGGGTGGTGGTGGGAAAGGCTAAATACCCGCGTGTTCCGTTCGCTGAACGGTTGCGCGGGGCCTGAAGGTGTCGATGCCCGCAGGCGCCGCCTCAATGCTCCCGTAGTGTAGTCCGGTCAATCATGCCAGCCTTTCGAGCTGGTCACCCGGGTTCAAATCCCGGCGGGAGCATCAGACTTTATATTGAGCGCACAGAAAGTCTGATGCGAGGAAGAGCCACTTCCGCGGCAGAGAAGCGGCTCTTCTGAAGCCACAGGATACGGGAGCGTATGTGAGCCGTATCCTGTGTTTGCACATGGATGCGATTTGGAGGGTTGAATTGCGAACCCTGAAGCGCACTCATTAGCTGAGACTCACCTGTTGCTGTCGGCGGTGAGCGGACTCCCACAGTAGGGGCACTTCCCCGTCTCGCCCTTCATGAGCATCTGTTCAACCGGTCCACCGCACCGGGGGCAGCTGATGAGAACCCTCCCATCCATTCCTGGGGGGTTGAAGAATTCGTCCGAGGCCCTGTCGATATAGCCCGTGAGCAGCCGCAGCCTCACGCACCTGATTATGCGCCTCTCGGTCTCGTACTCGCTGAGCTTCATCTTCGAGGCTAGGGCAGGTATTTTTATTCTCCGGTAGGCCTTGAAATAGGCCGCGAACTTCTTGAAGTCGCTCACTTCACGCTTGGCTTTCAGGCCAATGTGCAGGAGCAGAATTCCAAGTATCAGCGCGAGTGGCAGACAGACTCCGAAAGCCTCGTAGCCGAAGTGGGCGGTTTCCTGGTTTCTCATCATGTCCCAAGCGAACGCCGCCAGCCCCAGTCCGAAGGCGATGGACAGGATGCCTAGCCACTTGCAGGTGGCTTCTCGGATGTTGAAAAGGAAGCCAGTCTCAGCTCACCTCCGGGAAATATATCAGCCCGCTGCAGTAGGGACACTTCTCGCTCCCGCCCCTTATTACCTGAATGTTTATGTTCGGGCTGTGGCAAATAGGGCAGACCCTCACCGACCTCACGTCCTCCGGCCGTAGGCTGACTACAAACTCGCTCTCGTCGGGGGTGAGGTAGCCATCGACAAGCTCGAAATCAAGACGAAGGACCAGGCTCCGACCCAGAGAGGAGTCGCTGATATATATTGCGGCTGCGAGAGCTATAAGACCCAGAATGAAAAGTGAAAAACCGACGGCCTTCATTGTTCCCGATTTCATCGAAAAGAGAAGGAACCTGACCCTTCTTTTCCGTCTGGGCATCACAGGTGGAGCGGGTGGTGCGCCCGCGGGATAGGATAGAACGGTCCCTCCCCCCGTGCCCGGTATCGGAAGGGCCGAAGGCTGCGAGGGCGGGACTGCGCGCGCACCGGGAGCCTTGCCCGCATACTCCGACGGAGGACCGGGGGGCGCTGCCCGATACTGGGCCGGTGCTCCCCGTGGAGGAGCGTAAATCAATGGCACATGAACTCCGTGCTGGGGAGGCGAAACGAAGTTTGGCCTTGGCTCGGAGTTGCAGTAAGGGCATTTCGCCGGTTCCCTCTTTGAGACCCACGCCGAGATTATGGCGCCGCAGGACCCGCACCTCGGGACGAACTCCATGCTCTCCAGGCTCGCGTCTGTAAAAAACTCCCTCGTAACGCGGTCGAGATTTCCAGCGACCTTGTTCTCTGATATGGCGGCGACTATGCGCTCCTCGGCCTTGGCCTCTGTCCATTTGAACTCAAAGGCCACCCCGGAAACACTGGCGCGGCCCTTTTTCGCCAGATAGAGACCGAGCCGCTCCAGCTCCATTCGCTCCTTCGCGAGCCGGACCGCGAAATGGAAGAAAATTATAGCGGGTAGAAGGCCGGAGAAGGCGCAAACCCCGAGAACATAACCAGCGCTGGCCGTATCACCCTGCACCAGATACATCGCTCCGGAGACAAGCCCCAGGCAGAAGAGCAGAAGGAATACAACGCCCAGGACGATGTGAGCGCTCTCTCCGAGACCAGGTATTTTTCTCAAGGGTGGAGGCAACCCCGAAAAGCTGTATCCACGGTCAGCAGATAAGGATTCTGTCCTCCCCAAAAGGTATGTTGCGTTTTCAGAATTCGCCTCAAAGCGCTTTTAATTCAGCCGGGGCTCCGTCCCAGGTCCTCAATTGCCCATTCAAATCCTCCTTTAGTTCAGAGAGCGCCTTTTCCAGTATATCAATAAGAACCTCCCTCTCTGTGGGGTGGTCCGGGTAGTCCGTGCTCCAGCCCCGCCAGTGGGGCCTCTTGTGCGCCACCTTATGCTTCACTCCCTCCATAAACGTCTCATAAGTGTCCGCATCCAGCTTCCGCACCCTCTGGTGCGCCATTATGAACCAGTGGAACTGCGTTCCGGGCGGGGCGCCGGAGCCCTCCGGGGCGCCCGTCGCCCTTCTCTTTATTGATGAAAACGTGAACTCCCACCTGTCGGGGGCGACCTTGCGCTCCTTCCACAGGCCGTTGGGGTATTCCCATACGTGTCTCCCCCCGACGGGCATGCCGGTGTAAACGCGGTCCCCGTGCCGCTTCAGGTCGTCGTAGACCACGGGAATTGAGGAGGGGGCAGCGGTCTATCAATCTTCCGGGGTGGTCTGTGAAAGTGCTCGTGGGTTTCGGGTGGAGGATGGGAGAGTGAAAGTTGGATATATCCGGAATGAAATCTGTGGAGGGCGATAAAGGATGCGCGCTCTCGTGCTCGGCGCCGGAATGATGGGCAGGGCAATCGCCTACGACCTCTGCAGGTCGGAGGAAGTCGAAGAGGTGACTCTCGGGGATATCTCGCTGAAAGTAGCTCGCGAGGCCGCGCGCTGGTGCCGGAGCAGGAGGGTGAGGCCCATCAGGGTAGACGTAAGCAAGGAGAGGGATGTCCGGGTGTTGATGAGACACAACTTCGACGTTGCTGTCGGGGCGGTCTCCTACCGGTTCAACCACGCGCTCGCAAGGGCGGCCATATGGGCGGGGGTGAATTTCTGCGACCTCGGCGGCAACAATGAGGTCGTGAGGAGGGAGCTCGGGCTGCACGAGCGGGCAAGAGAGGCCGGTGTGAGTATTATTCCCGACTGTGGCCTCGCGCCCGGCCTCGCAACAATCCTCGCCGCGCACGCCGTTAAGAGACTGGGGGGGAGCGCCGACGAGGTTCGAATTCGCGTGGGTGGCCTGCCCCTCCACCCGAGGCCTCCCCTGAACTACAAGCTCGTCTTCTCGCCAGAGGGGCTGACCAATGAGTATCTTGAGAGAGCGGTCGCGATTCGGGAAGGAAGAATCGTGGAGCTCGAGTCCCTGACTGAACTCGAGGATATCGAGTTCCCGGAGCCTTTCGGGAGGCTGGAGGCCTTCGCGACCTCCGGAGGCGCCTCGACCCTCCCCTGGACCATGCTCGGGAGAGTGCGAAATCTGGACTACAAGACCATCCGCTACCCGGGCCATTGCGCAATGATGAGAGCTATATTCTCCATCGGCCTAGGCTCGACGCTGCCCGTGAGGGTCGGGGAGTCGAAGTTCGTACCCAGAGAGCTGCTCCACGAGCTCCTCCGGAGAAGCCTTGGAGATGGGGGAAGGGACGTGGTTCTCCTGAGGGTGACCGCTGGAAAAGGCTCCATTCGACTGACATATCAGATGGTGGATGAGGGGATGCCGGGGAGAGGAATCAGCGCGATGATGAAGACCACGGCCTTCCCCGCTTCTGTGGTCGCCTGGATGCTCGGCACCGGCCGAATCAAGAAAAAGGGAGCCGTGCCTCAGGAGCTCTGTGTACCAGCTGGTGATTTTTTTAGGATGGTCCGGGAGAGACGCATCGTGATCTCCGAGGCGCGCGGGAGGGCAGCCAAATCCGACCCTATTAGTAATGGACGAGGTAGCGGGTGTGGTATTTTCCCCTACTAGTCACTGGGGGATGAGGCGATTTTTCTGCAGAATGTACGGCAAAGTGAGTTCTTTATCTAGCGGTCTGCGAGTTCATTCCTCCTCTTCTTCCTCCACACCTTCTGTACTCCACCCAGAGATATGGTTCTTTATTCTGGTCAGATTCCCCTCCCCGCCGGTTAGAATATACTCCTTTTCCCGGTATCGCAGGACTAAAGCCTTATCGCTCGACAGATAATACAGCGCGAGAAGAACTACCCCGAGGCCGAAAACGGGAATAAGGATGGCGCCCATCGCCAGAATCGCCCTGCCGTACCGGTACCTTTTGCACCATTTCATTGATGGAGGAGAGGACCTCGGCATCTCAACTCGCCTCTCGCCCTTTCTGATCACCACCCGGTCCTCCGCCAGAATGGCCGAGAAGCCCTCCTCGCCATCAACAGCAATTCCTCGGATTCTCATCGCTATCCGCCTCCGGGTGGTTATTGCGAAAGCCGCTGCTATCCTGTGAGTAAATTGCAATATTGATTTAATAAGGTTCCCAGCTGATTTAAGTATCCCGAGAGCAATGGACGGGATGATTCCCATGGAACCAAGGAACGATACGGATGTGCCTGACGCGTGGTCCCGCAGCCCCGTTGCCCTCTGCCCCCGCTGCCATACCCCTATGGAGAAGTTCGACGGTGCCGATGTGAAGGAGAGGAACTACAGGGGTCTGCTCTGTCCCAAATGCCATTGGTTCAAGGGCACCCGCTCCCTTGGTTATGGCATGAGGCGCGTTGGACCGAAGTCGGACGGAAGGTACGACGAGCCCTTCGAAGGGAGAATTCGACCCAGACGGAGGTGAGTGTACGAGGGGTTGCTACATCCTCCTCATCCGTGTCCCGCGGCCCCTCAGGGTGCGAGTGGGGGCACTCGGGAAAATTAGTTTCGCCCTCGGGAGCTACGCTTACGTTGGCTCGGCCATGGGCGGCCTCAGCGCGCGCCTCTCCCGTCACTTCACAAAAAGGAGGAACAAGCGGTGGCACATAGACTATCTTCTGGAGAGTGCGAAGCTCGATGGCGCGACGATCTTTCCATCCACGGATAGGCTCGAGTGCGCGCTGGCAGAGGCGGTCTCCTTCATTCCCGGCGTGGTGGGCGTTAAGGGCTTCGGGAGCAGCGACTGTGGCTGCCCGGCCCACCTTTTCTTTCTCAGAAACACATCCATAGGAGAGTTTCTGAGCGCAATATACGGCGTTGGTTCCGGCCAACTGCCCTACATCCTCGGAACAACTCTAGGCGCCGATTCGGGAGATTCGAGCTGATGTTCATACCCTTCGAAGGGCCTCTCAACCTATCGCACACGCTTGGGTGCGGCCAAGCATTCAGGTGGAGGCAAGAGGGGGACTGGTACCTCGGCACCGTGGGGGGCTTTGCCCTGAAGGTCCGGGTCAAGGGGAGGACTCTTGAGGCTCGCTCGAATTCCCCGCTGTCGCCTGGCCAGCTCAGCTCCTATTTCCGCCTCGAAGACGACCTCGACGAGATCTACGACAGCATCGCCGTGGACGACCATATTCGTGTTGCAATACGGAGGTACCGGGGTTTGAGGCTCCTGCGCCAGCAGCCATGGGAGTGCTTGGCTTCATATATCATCTCCATAGCCTCGAACATCCCGAGGATATCCGCGACAATTGAGAGAATATCGGAGAGATATGGGAACAGACTCCAGCTTGAGGCATGGGAGACGCACTCCTTCCCATCTCCCGGTGCCCTTGCTCGCGCGGGGCCTCGAGCTCTAAGGAGACTGGGGCTGGGCTTCCGGGCGCGCTATCTCTGCTCCGCGGCGAAGGCTGTCCAAAACGGCCAGCTGGATTTTGACGAGCTCAGCAAGCTATCCTCAGGGAAAGCTAGGGAGGAGCTGATGGCCCTCGCGGGTGTCGGGCCCAAGGTCGCCGACTGTGTCCTCCTTTTTTCTCTGGGCAGGCTCGAGGTCTTCCCCGTGGACAGGTGGGTAAGAAGGGCGGTCGAGCGGCTTTTTTTCAACGGGAAAGAGCTCACAGAGAATAATGTTAGAGAATGGGGCATGAATCGCTACGGTCCCTTCGCGGGCTACGCCCAGCAGTACCTCTTTCACTATATAAGACATCTGGGGCTCTGAGCCCCGGTTCCCTCCCGTGAGCACCATCCCAACCAGCCAAACCCACGCCCCATTCAGTGAGCGCTTTCGCCCGCCTTGGCAGCTTCATCATGCTTCGTCGGGCAACTTGAGCCTCCCCACCCCGAGCAATTCTCGCAACTTCTGTTTCCCTACCTGCCCCTAACCCCGCTCTCCCCCCCCCCATCCCCAACTTTCACCCACCCCCCCTCCGCGGGTATATAAAGAAGCGGTTCCAATTTACATTCCAGAATGAAAGAGGCAGAGGGGATGCCTGAGGACGAGGACTGCAGCTGGGAGGAAGTATACAGCAGCTACGGCTGCGACACCCATTACGACTGAACAGAATTCTCGTAAAAGCGGCGGGCCGCGGGCACCCACCCTCCCGCAAATGGCTCTCGGTCATCCCCCGGGAGGGGCTCCCAGACCGCTCGTCAGGCCCGCTGCTTTTTATTTGGCCGCCTTTTTGCGTCCGCTTTTGAGCCCCATTTGGCCTCGTCCTGTTCTCAATTTAACTCCGTTTAAGCTATCATTTAAATTATTAATACTCAAAGCGGCATCAGGTATCTGGGTGCTGTAGATGAATAATGAGGAGAAGAATATTGCTCCCCTTATAAAATCAGCCCTTTCCGATGTCATCGGAGCAGAGGATCTCCTGCTCGAAGCGACCAGGGATCTTGTCAGGGATGAAATCAAGAGAGTTATCCGAGCCAAACTCGAGGAGAATCCCGCACTGAGGGACGAAATCAAAGAGGCAATATCGATGTACCTTGAGGCCCGGGGCCGCCAGGTCTTCGCCGCGCTCAAGCTCGGGGTGGCCGGGGCCAGACTGGGGCTCGAGCTCCTCCCCCCAGCATTGAAAAAGGACGTTTCCAAGGAGCTCATGGCAATGTTTGAGAAGGAGCTACGGGAGATTCTAGCTAGAGGACTTTAAAAAGTCAGTGAGGGAGCTGCTAGGGAGGGTCTTGGACTTTCCACCGCTCCGGGGGGTTCCGGCGTTCGGCTCGAGGCGCTCGCGGAACCTGTGGCATGGCGACCGGGGGATGTGCCCGGGCCCTCCGGTCCGAACCACGCGGTGCTGACGCCTCGGGAGCCCGAACCGCTCCATTTTTTCCCAAGTGCCTGAGGGAGGGGACTAAGAGAATTCAGCCGAAGAGGGCGCTGAGGCCTGCCGCGGCCTCCTCCTCCGTTACTGTCTTCTCCTCCTTCTTCTCCTTCTTCTCCTCCTTCTTCTCCTCTTTTTTCGCTTCGGGGGCCGGCGCCGCCACCACTGGTGCCGCGGCCGCCGTCGCTATCGCCTTGGCGATATCAACTCCCTGGAGGGCTGCGACAAGCGCCTTGGCGCGGGTGGCGTCCACGGCCACGCCCGCGGCCTTCAGCACATTGCTCAGACTCTCCTCGGTTATGGGCTTTCCTGCGGAGTGCAGGAGGAGCGCACCGTACACATACTCCATCTCTCACATCCTCCTTTTTAGTCCACGGTCCTTCCCATTATTTATTGTGATCATAATTCTGGAATACCTCACAGTCCTATTGTTGCCGAAAGCGCGGCCGCCCGTGCATGGGCAGCACCGAGCAGGAGCTCGATTGTGTCTCTGTTGGCGACGCCGGCCTCTAGTGCGAGCGATAGGGCCTCCAGTCTGGCCCTCCGAATGAGGGGCTGGATGGTAGCAGCGGTCGGATATGCGGCGAAGACCGCCAAATTGAAAGCATAGAGGGCCGCGGCGGCCAACTCTGCGGCCGTCTTCTGCTCGTCTATTGCCAGCATGCTCGCCGGATAGACCGTGCCCGCTTCCCAAGCGAGTCGCAGGTCGAGACCGACGGTCAGAGGGAGTATCTCGAGCTTGGTCAGCATCGGGGCGAGCTCTCGTGGTATCTTCTCACCCTTTTTCACGAGAAGCTTGTCTTTCTTTATGACCACCTTGCCACCCTCGATGCCCGCCGGTATCCCCGCCTTCTGGAGTTCCCCGACGATGGGGCCCGGCTTAAAAGAGGTCTCGCCTGCCGGGACTATGATGTCCTCCGGGGCGGTCTCCCCTCCCCTAGCCGGCGACCTCTGTTTGGTCGCTTCTAGCTCCTTATACATGAGGAACGGGCTGAGGCCCGTGGCAACAAGTGCGGTCTGGCCGCTAACCCCCTCCGAGAGCCCCCCGATGCCTGGCTTGAGCTGTTCGCCTTCCCTGAATGCTATCTCGAAGAGGTTGTTCTTGGAAACCAGAATCTCCGCCTTTCCCCTCAGCCGCCTCCGGATGGCTTGGAGCTGGGGGCCGGGGACGCCGGCGACGCTGGCAACTCCTATGACTGGGTATCTCTGGATTAGCTCCGAGATTCGCCTCACTGTCTCCTTCTTCTGCGGAGCCACATGAGCTTCCCTCTTCGCCATTCCCCTCACCTCACATTATCCTGACCGCGGGCCCCATTGTGGTCTTCACGAAGACCGACTGGATGTTTCCCTCCCCCCTTTCCAGCTTCGAGGTCACCCTCTTCAGAACCGCCTCGATATTGTCGGCCAGGTCCTCGGGGGACATTTCGCGTGTGCCCACCGTGGCGTGGAAGGTCCTGCGGTCCTTGCTCCTCACCCTTACCGAGTTCCGGGCGGCGTTTATTATTGGAACAGGGTCGGCTTGGGGTGGTATGGGCCGGGGCATCTTTCCCCGGGGAGCGAGAATTCTGCCGAGCTTCTTGCCTATGGACGGCATCAGGGGAGCTTCGGCGATGAAGTAGTTGTAAGTGGAGGCGAGCTTTCTGCTCTCCCGCTTGTTTTCGGCTAGCTTTTCCATCTCCTCGGGCGTCAGCACACGGTCTGCCACGCTCTTCGCCCTGAATGCCAGCTCTCCAGTTCCGAAGACTGCGACCTTCACGGGCTTCCCGCGGCCCTTTGGGAGCGGTATCTCCTCATCTATTCTGTTCTTCGGCAGGGAGAGGTCGACGTCTTTGAGGTTGATACTTATCTCCACGCTCTCCAGGAACTTCCTCGGCTTGCCTGCCTGGAGAGCCTTCCGGACCGCTTCAACTATCTTTTCCTCAGCCATCTCATCACCCCTGTAGTGCCATTTGAAGACCTTGGTCGAGGGGTCTCCCTCTCCTACAGGGCCGTTACTTGGACTTCCGGTGGGGGGGCACAGAGCGGTGGAGGTATATCAAAGTTTCTGACTGGCCACGGGCCGTCAGCCAGAGAGGAGCCGGTCGTGCTTCCCCTCGTCGATCTCCTTCTGGACCTCTCGCGGGTCCCTGCCCTCCACCGTGACGCCCATCGAGACGCAGGTACCCACGACCTCCTTGACCGCCTTCTTGAGATCCCTGCCGAGCATCGACTCCTCCTTCATTTTCGCGATCTTCTTCGCTTGCTCGAGGCTGAGGTTTCCGACCTTACTCGCCTTCGGGTTTCCCGACCCCTTCTCGAGCCCGAGCTCCTTCATTATCAGGGCGGAGGTTGGCGGGGAGCCCACCTCAATGGTGAAGCTCCTGTCCTTTTCAACAATCACTTTCACGGGAACCTTCATGCCCGTGAAGGCTTTCGTCTTCTCGTTTATCTTCGCGACCACTTGGACGACATTCACCCCCAAAGGCCCCAGCACTGGGCCTAGGGGGGGGCCCGGGGTGGCCTTTCCGCCCTCCACCAGAACCTCGATTTTCTCAGCCATCCGATGCACCTTCCGTGAGCGCGAGCGGTAAGCGGCGCTACTTCTCCTCCTCCTCTTTCTCTATCACACGAACGCAGTCGCCCTTGACCGTGACCGGAATCGATATCAGGGCCTCGAACAGCTCGACGGTTATCTCCTCCTTGGCCTCGTCTATCTGCTGGACCCGCGCCTTCTCGCCCTTGAAAGGTCCGCTGACGAGCTCGACGATGTCGCCCTCGACAATACCCGAGACTAGAGGCTTTGGCGTGAGAAAGTGAGATATCTCCCCCATTATCGTGCTGCCCTCGACCATTCCCCTTACCCTTGGAATTCCCTTAACGAGGTTCTTGAACTCGTCCTTGTCCAAGGTCTCGACTAAGAGGTACCCGCGTAGATTGGAGGGGGAGAGAATCGAGAACACCTTCGCTCCCCTCCGCTTCACCCGCCCCGCTATGGCGTCGGCCACGATCTTCTCATGCCCTATTGAGGTCTTCACAACGACTATCTGGGGCTTCGAGGGAGCCTCCTCCTCCTGCCCGTGCCCGACGCCCTTCTCCACCGCCTCCCTTTGAGAGTCCGTCCCCTTTATACCCTCTTCCAACCCGCTCACCCCGCGATTCCGCTCAAATCCCCAGAGCGCTGCGGAAGATACCGGGACCGTAATTCCATATCAGGTATATGAGAAAACCTAGGCCGCCGATCAGCACGCAGCCGGCGCTGGTTATCTGAAGGGTTTTCTTGTACTCCTCCGGCTCGGGCTTCTTGGCCATCTTGAGCACCCGGCCATACTTCCCCTTCCCGAACTGCTTGAGCTTTTCGTCGAATCGGTTCTGAATTCTCCAAGAGCGCTCTATGATATCCATTTCCTATCTCCTTACGAAATCTATTCCGTGCAGCTGTGAGTAGACCGGCCGGGAGGTTGGCCCCAGTATCTGCCGGCTCTTCACTCCTGTGACCACTATCATCACTCTCAAAGTGCGCTCGAGCGCGGGGTCTACCGCCGCCCCCCAGATGATTCTGGCTCCGGGATTGATGCGGTTGTGGACCTCCTCAACCACCCTGCCCGCCTCGGCTATCGTCATGTCCGGGCCGCCCGTGACGTTTACTAGGGCCCCGTTGGCGTCTGATATGTCCACCTCGAGCAGGGGCGAGTTGAGGGCCTCGTTCACCGCCTCGAGGGCCCTGTTGTCCTCGGAGGCCTCCCCGAGACCAATCATCGCCACCCCCCCGCCCTTCATTATCGTCTTAAGGTCGCTGAAGTCCAGATTCACGAGGCCGGGCTTGGTGATTATCTCCGATATTCCGATTATCGAGCGCATCAGGACCTCGTCCGCGACCTTGAAGGCTGCGTTGAGCGAGAGCCGGGGGACGAGCTCCAGAAGCTTGTCGTTGGGTATCACTATGACTGTGTCGGCGTTCCTCCTAAGCTGCTCGAGGCCCCACTCGGCATTTTCCATCCTCACGATGCCCTCCGCCTTGAACGGCAGGGTGACGACGCCGATGGTCAGTGCCCCCAGATCCTTGGCGATTTTAGCTACCACAGAGACAGACCCCGTGCCTGTGCCCCCGCCCAGGCCGCAGGTGATGAAGCATATGTCTGCCCCGTTCAGGGCCGCTTTGAGCTCCTCCTCCGACTCCCTCGCCGCCTCCTCGCCGACATGGGGTATCGCGCCGGCGCCCAAGCCCCTGGTTGTCCTCCTTCCCAAGAGAATCTTCCGGGGGGCATGAATCGCCAGAAGGTGCTGGGCGTCTGTGTTGGCGGCAAATAACTCCACCCCCGGAATTCCAGCCTCAACGATTCTATTTATCGTATTGCAGCCCCCGCCCCCGCAACCGATTATTTTTATCCGGGTCTTAAGACCCTGGAGCACCTTCTCCAGCTCCTCGTCGTCCGCCCCGGCGGGCCCGGGCTGGGGCGGCGGGGTGCCGGTGGGGGCCAGGCTCGGCCGCTCGCTCGCGGGCCTGGAGAGCATGTCTCGGACGATTGACTTCATTTCGGTCCCTTCCCTCCCGCGGGCCAGCCGCGCTGGGATAGACCGGACTAATCTATCTCTGAGGCGCGCCCTGCCGGCGGGCTCGCTGGGTCCTAACGGGGTTTATATTTTAATACGTTTCGGTTTGTCCCTGACCTACCTGAGGAACTCGAGCCCCTTCTCCGCCCGGTGCGATATCTCCGAAAGCTGGTACCGGCTCTTCACGCCGGTCACGACAAGAAGCACCTTCATGCCGTGCTCGAGGCTGGGGTCCACGGAGCAGCCCCAGATGATTCTTGCCATCGGGTTGATTCTGCTCCCGACGATTTCGGCCATCTTCTCCGCCTCTGCCACGGTCATGTCCGGGCCCCCGGTCACGCTGATCAGCGCTCCCGTGGCCTCCGATATGTCCACATCGAGGAGCGGTGAGTTCAGGGCCTCCTGGATGGCGTCGTTGGCCTTCTCGTCGCCCTCGCCCTCGCCCATACCTATCATCGCCACCCCGCCGCCCTTCATTATGGTCTTCAGGTCGCTGAAGTCCAGGTTGACCAGCCCGGGCTTAGTTACGACCTCGGTTATTCCCTTTATCGCGAGCATCAGCACCTCGTCTGCGACCTTGAAGGCCTGGTCTAGGGGGAGCCGGGGGACGAGCTGAAGCAGCTTGTCGTTGGGAACCACGATCACTGTGTCAGCGACCTTCTCAAGCCTCTCAAGTCCCTCGAGCGCATTCTGCATCCTCATCGCGCCCTCGGCGTGGAAGGGCATCGTCACGACCCCGATTACCAGCGCGCCGGCGTCCTTCGCCATCTTCGCAATGACGGGCGCAGCACCCGTTCCAGTTCCACCGCCCATGCCGCAGGTGATGAATGCGATGTCGGTGTTCGCCATCACGGGCTTTATCTCCTCCTCGGCCTCCCTCGCAGCCTCCTCCCCGACTTGCGGTATCGCGCCTGCGCCGAGGCCCCTCGTCAACCTCTTGCCCAGCAAAAATTTCCTCTGGGCGTGGACCGTCAGGAGGTGCTTGGCGTCGGTGTTGAGCGCAAAGAGCTCCGCCCCGAGCACTCCCGCTTCGACGAGCCGGTTTATCGTGTTCGAGCCGCCGCCCCCGCAGCCGAAGACCTTGATCCTGACCTTCATCCCCTGAAGAATCTCCTCGAGCTCTCGGTCGTCGGCGCCAGGCTCCGCCGGGGCGGACGGCTGGGCCAGCGCCAGCGGCATTCCCTCGGCTCCCCGTCGGGAGAGCGCGTCCGTGATTATCGACTTCACGCCAGCAGCCTCCAGTTGCTTTCGCTTCTCTGTAATGCTTAGAGAAGATTAATATTTATCTCTCAACCCTCGGCCCCGGCCAGAGACACGCACGAGCCTCGCTCTCACCTTTTTCCGCGGAGCTGTCTGAACTCGAACCTGCAGCACTTCCCGCCGCCGGCGATTGTGCTCTTCACGCCCACAGCCCCGCCCGGGCAGGCCCATGAGAAGCTCCGTGAGACCATCGTCCTGCACAAGATGCAGAACACGGGGTTGTTCTTCGAGTATTCTATCCAGGGGCAGCTGTGGAACTCCAGATGGCCAGAGCCGGCCTCTGAACCCGAGCTGACAGTGAGGCCGAAGCTCCTGAAGAGCTCCGCACACCAGTGAACGTATTTGTCCATGGTAACTGCGCGTCCATTTCTCTTCGCGGCCCCGCTTTCTGACGCCTCACCCTCCGCCTCCATTTCTTTTTCGTATCTGGGCCTGAAGTAGGCCTCGAAGCGCTCGGCGAAGGTCTTGAGAAGATCCATCCGGATCTCCTGGTAGGGTCCGGGCACAATCAGAGGGAGGGCGCTGACCACGAGGCCGTAGAGCTCGGACCTCTCCCTCTCCCTCCTGAGCCTTTCGACCTCCTTTCTCTCGCTGATGTCCCTAAACGAAGAAACGAAGAGACGTCTGCCTTCGTATGGAATCTCCCGCCCTACGACCTCAACGGGCAGGGGCTCGCCGCCCTTCCTGAGCAGAAGGAACTCGTGGGGCCAGCTGAGGCCTTGGGAAAAGCACTCCCTCGCTAGAGCCCTCTGCTCCTGTGATATCAGTTCGCAGAGATCGGTCCCGACGAGCTCGGCCGGCTCCCTCCCGACCATCTCTGCGAACCTGAGGTTGCAGTCGATAATTCCCTCCGGGCCGTGAATCACTATTCCCTCAAAAGCTGCCCCGGCAAGCCTTCGGAACCTCTCCTCGCTCTCCCTAAGCGTCTGCTCCGATATTTTTCTTTCAGTTATTGGAACGACGAGCTCCAGAACGGCCTCGATCCCGCCGCCCTCGCCTCTGATCGGAGAGGCCATTATCTGGTTCCATCGTACCTCACCATCCCTCTCTACGCTCTTCTGTTCCTTGACGACCGCATCCCTTCCGGTGAGGAAGACCTCCATAACAGCGCACTTTGGGCACAGGGCCCGCCCGCGGCCATGCGCGAGAGGGCATATAGTCCCCTCTATTTCTCCATAGCGCCTTTTTAGCACGCTGTTGGCCCAGATTACCCGTGATTTTTTTGATATTAAAGCGAGACCCGCACCGAGGAGCTGGGTGACCCTCTCGACAACCTCCAATTCCCTTTTTTTCCTCCTTTCCTCCTCCATCTGGAGAGTTATGTCCAGCTGGGTGCCGATATAGCCCTGGACTCTTCCCTCCCTGCCCCGGAGCGGGACCGCCTGCTCCAACACCCACACCTCCTTCCCCATCCGGCTCCGGAGCCTGTGCCGGCTCTTCCATATAGCGCCCCTCTTCACGGCAGCGTACCAGTCTCTGACCGTCGTAGCCCTATCTTCCGGATGCAACCCCTCTTCCCAGCCCCTGCCCCTCGCCGCCTCCATCGAGATTCCAGTTATCTCGGACCAGCGAAGGTTAACATACGTGTAGAGGCCCTCGGAGTCCGCCGCGAACACCCCGACCGGGAGGATGGAGAGCAGGGTCCGGATGTCCGCCTCGCCCCATTCCCGCTCACTCATCGTCTTTCCAACCTCCTCTTTCCATACCGGTTACCGGTGGCTTCTAAAGTTCCGCAATGGGCCTCCGTACCTTTCATTCTTCTTCCTCCGCACTCGCCCCGACCTTGCGCAAAGGAATCAAAAAAATCGCGATTCCGACCCCGCAGGAGACAAGGCCACCAATGACCACTGAGAGCTGGAGTGGCCCAATGGCCCCAGTCCCGAGGCCGCGACCCCAGAACGAGTCCCAGAGGAGACCTAGCGTGAACCCTGCAAGGCCGAGGGCCGACAGTGCAAGGGCCGTCCAGAAGAGCGTCCGCGCACTCAGCCAGACCATTCCCTCAACGCCCCCTCAACGGAGAACGCCACGGTCACCGCTCCATCATTCCTTTTTTCTCCCCTTCGGACGCGCGCGTTCCTCCGTCTCGCTCCTCTGGCTCCTGCGAATATGCCGATGACTCCTGCTATAGGCAGGAGAAGCTCACCGAACTCAGGGGCGTGAAGGGGCTCATCGCCCGAACCCTCTGGCGACCCAAGGCCCGGCCCGGCCCCCGGCGGGTCGCCGGCGCCGGCTCCCCTCCCCCATCCCCCGCCGCTAAGGCTGTACTCGATTTCCGTCCCGGCATCCCGGCTCTGGCCCCAGCCGGTCATGTAATAGAACAGGGAGACCACTCCCACTGGGCTCTCGATGGTTTCCAATGCCACGGCTAGCTCGATTCCGGTCCCGCCCGCCGCGGCGGGGAGCTCCGTCCCCCTGCCCCAGCTCCACTGGCTCCGGTCCGCCCCACCCGTGAAGGGCATAACGAGGTGGGATGTTATTTTCCCACCCCGACCAGTTATTTTGACCAGATAATCCGCTCCCGGCGGAGCCCCCTCGCCTGCGTAGCCTGTCTCAGAGAGACCATCGATGTCGAGGAACACAAAGAGGGCGTCCTCTCCCGTCAGCTCGGGGAGGGGCGCGGGCACGCCGCCACCGCCCCCGCCTCCTGGCTGTGGCCTCTGCTTCGTCTCCGGCACCCACGCGCCCGCCATTATCTCTCCGTCAACAGCGGCGTAGAGAAAGAGTGAGGCTGAGTCGTTGGTCACCCTGAAGTCCCTGAGGTCCACGGAAGGGTTGGTCGCGTCGCCGATGGGGTCTGGGTGGCCCGGGATGCCCTCCCAGTCCTGAAACGCTCCATCAATGATGATTCGACCGGGCTGCGCCTGCTCTCCGATTTGCGTCAGATTCCCCCCGCGGCCCTCCACCATCACGGTGTCCGCGCTGGAGATGATGCTCTGCGGCCCTTCGAGCGAGAGCCCGACCGCCCGACCCCTCTCCGCCTCAAAGGCTATCCAGGCCACCACTGTGAGGTTCATCGACTCGCCGCGCCTGAGCTCCAAGGGGCTCCCAGGGGCGAGCAGCGCCGACCCATTTGCAATTGGGGCCGATGCCCCGGGCACCTCCGCACCAGAGGCGGTCATCAGCGAGAGCCGGCTGATGTCGCGCGCCCCTGTTCCCTCGTTCACGGACACCCGTAGCGATGAGACCCTCACGGAGCCCCCTTGAGCCCTGAGCTCCACCCTGAGCAGAGGCACACCCGCCTTGCCAGGAGGGACGGAGACGGGACCGACGCGGGCCCAGACCGCCGTAAGCGCGGCCCGCCCCGTCCCGACGACCGGCCCGATGTCCTCCCCGCCCCCGCTGTGCCGCGCTAGGGTCTGGACGTTCGGCCCGGAGCCAGGTCGGAGCCCGAGGTCCGAGAGAGCGACTTGGGCCTCGAGTTCGGCCCCGGAGGCGGCCGCTCTTGCGGAACCGACGGGGGTCCTCGAGTTCCAGTCGCTAATGGACCGCCCCGCCCCCCCGAACCTGTAAAGCCCGCAGGCCGAGACGCGTCCATCGTATCCGTCCACGACGAGAACATACTCCGCCCCGACGCTTGGCGCGGGATATCCCGTGGCTGGGTTCCTGTCCGTGTCGAAAAAGAAGCAGAACATGTCCACACCGCCGTCCCTTCCAGCCAGGACCCTCCCCCCAACTCGTACATAGAGCGAGACCGATGAGTCCTCCACGGCCAGCGCGAGTTGTGTGATGTCGATGTCAGCATTCCGCTGGTCGCCGGCCTCGTCGTGGTACTTGAGGAAGGGGGTCCAGTCCGAGAACCCGCCGTCGACCCTTACTCCTCTCTCGGTCGAGAGGAGGGCGTAATATGAGACGGTGATGAGAACCAAGGCAACGATGATGGCCAGTGCGGCTAAGGGCCCCTTCTTAGTGAGCCTGCGGGGCGGGGCCTCGACCACTCCTGTATCGCTCCCGTTAGTGATTCCCTTGTCATTGACGATGCCTCGGCCGTTGATTGCGCCCCTTTTTCCACCGTTTATTAAACCCGTTTTGGCGCCGTTGACTAGGCCGTTGCCGTTGACTATGCTCCGACCGTTGGTCAGGGCCCTCCTGTTCAGAAGCCCATTGCTCCGGCCCCTCTCACCCCTCCTGTCGCCCGGAATCTCAACCGGTCCTTCAGCCCCACCCAAGGGTGTTCCGGGGGAGCCGGCACCTGTCTCCATCGCCCCCTCGCTCTTCCTAAAGGCCTCCTCACCCTTCGCCTGCTCGACCTCTGCAATGTCCTCTTCCACCTCCACGGCCTCCGCTTCCTCCATCTCAATCTCCTGAATTCTCTCAGGAGGGGGCACGGGCCTCAGGACGCTCTCCTGTTCCCCCGGACACCCATCAGTGGTCGCATCCTCTTCTCCTCCGGCTCTCCCCTCCAGCCCATCTTCCTCCCTATCACCCAATTTCTCCTCGCCTCTCTCTCCGACCATGCGACCACCACACTCGGCATTGCCCGTTTCGACATTGCAGATCGCCCAACGTCGACTAGATATATTTACTGGCCATTGCTATGATTAACAGCCGATATATATTGATTTTGTGAGTTCGCGAAACACATTGCGCGGTTGAGCCATATTCTACTCGACCGTGGCCCGGGGCACCAGCCTGGAAAATTATCCAGCACCGATAGTAAATTCGAAGTGACATGGCCAAGTGACCTGGCATTGCCCGCCGCTTCGCACCCTTTACATACGACGCAACTTAACCGTGGAAGGAGGAAAGCCTCACGACTGCCGCTCCCTCTCCAAGAGGACCGCCGCCCGTCTATGCGCCTAGCCATCTCCGGAACTTTTCTGCCCCTCTTCCCTTCGCTCCCTGTTTGCTATAAGAAGGAACTCCTGCCCCGCCGGCACGAGCTCCTCCACCCTTGCAATAATCACGCCGTTGCAGTTCACAATCGAGACCTCTTCGAAGCCGCCGGGGCAGAAGCGCTGGTGGAGGCCCTTTATGACACCGATCCTCCGGCCCTCTGCATCTCTCACGGGACGACCCAGCATATTTACAGGTGTGGGCTCCATCATTTTTACTCTATAGGAATTCTTTATATGCCCGAGTATTTAGGTTTTGCTCTGACTCAGGGGGGCGCCGGCCCGGAAACCCTTCACGGGTCACTCGCGAAGCCACTCCGCCCTCACGCAAATTCTCTCTCGACAGAAAAAGGGAAGGAGCCCAAGCAGCTCCAGCGCTCTTCTCGTGGGAACAACTACGAAGCAGAAGATGTTGAGCAACGACAGCTCCCCCAAGAAGCCCGCGACGAACCTCCTCACGACCTCGCGCCCGTTGTAGAATTCCATCGCTGTTATATCGTCTATGATGACGAAGTGCTCCTCCCCGCCGTACATCTCCGCGACCTTCTGGAGCCCCGCCCTGACTGCGGCGTCTATCCTATCGGGCTCGAAGGCGGAGAGGCTTGTGACCCACTCCCGTGCCCCCTCGGCCTCGGGCGAGGGTCCGCCCGCCACCACCTCGACGAAGTGTGGGGGGTGGCGGGTGTGAACCCTAGCGGCAAGCGCTCTCCGGTAGACGTCCGCGGGCCTGCCAAGCGAAACCAGGACGCCGTCCATGTCCCAGTCCCTGAGAAGAATCGAGAGAAGAAGGACGCTAGTCCTAAAGGTGAGTGCGGGGTCTGTCTCGACCCGCACGCAACCGCCGCCCTTTTCCATCATTCCGGTCATCAGCTCGTGAATTCTTGTCTCGAGCCCGGATGGCGCGGGCCCGGACGGCACGGGAACGCTCAGCTCCGGCGCCCTGCCACTGGCCCGCTCGTAGCACCGGAAGGCCTCCTCGAGCCTTCCCATCCTACCCAGAGCGATTCCCATCCATTTCCAGGCCTCGAGCAGTTTCGGGTCAAGCTCCAGTGCCCTCCTGAAGGCTTCCACGCTCTCCTCATACCTGCCCGCGGCGCTCAGGCACACCCCCAGCTCGTGGTGGGCTCTCGCCGAGCCGGGGAGCGCGGAAGCGAAGGCCTCGGCCGAGGCGACGGCCTCGCTCCGGCGGTCGAGGGCCCTTAGAATTCCGCATCGAAGGATGTGGGCGCGCTCCAGCGCAGGTGCAGCCTCAAGAACCCTGTCGAGGAGCGAGAGAGCCTCCTCCCACCTCCTGCCCCGGGCCGCGAGCTCCGCGACCTCCAGGAGTGATTCGTCAGGATGTAGCGCGGGCTGCAAAAGGGTTTCCCCCCTTCCACTGGCTCTTGAAGCTCCGGGGTGCTTCCCACTTAGTGCTCCCCTCAGCGCTCAAATCAGCCACTCGTCCTTTATGTCCACCTCGACGGGACATACTCTCCTGGCAAGTGCCATGACCTCCGGAGGCGCCCCTCTTGCCGTGACGAAGACGCATCTTAGGTTTGGGAAGCGCAGGAGGAGCTCCTCCATGCCCCTAAAGAATCGCTCTAGATTGCGAGGGCCGCTATAAAGAGCCATAGATGAGAGGTTGTCAACCATTATGAATTGGAAGGACCTCAGGTCCTCCTCGAGCGCAGGGGCCCTCTCCCTGTCCGAGAGGCGGGCGAGGACCTCGTCTAAGAACTCCACGGGGCTGATGACGCCCGCGGCCACGACTATTTTCTTTGGCCTCGTCTCCTGCGAGGAAGATGCCTCGCCAGGGGCGGCGAGGTTGTGCCTCTCCAGAAGCTCCAGCATGTGCCTGTCCGGCCTGTCGAGGGAGAGAAATATTCCTCGCTCCCCCCTCTCTGTAAGAAGAACCCTGAGGACCGACAGATTGATTCTTGTGACCGACGTGGCCCTTACCGTGACAAGAACACCGCCCGCCCCCGGCCGCTCCAGAGCCCTCCGCAGCTCCTGAAAAATCAGCTCAGACCTGTAGGACATGGCGGCTCCGTCTCGAATGAGCCCTACTTCAGCCCCATCGTGACCGTTATTCCGTCTCTCGATATGTCCATCAGGTGCTGGCCCGTCGCGTGAGTGGTGCCGCGCATCTTGAGAATCTCGCAGTACTTCCTGCGCGCACCCTCGGGGGTGAGGCCGAGACTCAGGATGATGACCGTGTCCACGATGTACGATATCTCGACCGGGTAGGGCTCGTTGGGCAGGACCTCACCCGTCAGTATGGACACGGCCTGCCAGTTCTTCAGGTGGGTGGTCAGGTCGTATAGGAACATCCTGTAGTCCCCCTTGATCATTCCTCCTATGACTGAGACGGGGTCGATAACGATTCTCTGGGGCATGTGCTCGGCGATCTGGTCGTCTATGAACTTGAGCATAGCCGCGGGGTCCCTCTGCTCCCTGAGGAACGGTCCGAGGTCGACGTACTTTATCTGCTTGCCGAAGGTGTCTTTGTCCAAAAAGCTGAATCGAGAGACGAACCTCAGCATCCATTGCGTGGGCTCGCTCAAAGTGGTGAAAAAGATTCCCTGCTCTCCCTCCCTCGCGCCCTGGCTTAGGAACTGGAGGGCGAACGTAGTCTTCCCCGTTCCAGCGCTTCCGGCAACGAGCACTGTAGAAGGGAAGGCGAACCCGCCCTCCATCATCTCATCGAGCCCGTGGATCCCAGACTTGATTCTTATCAGACCGATCTCGCCCATTCCCTCACCACCCGATGTCGACCGATTTTTCAGTAAATATTTTTGCTTCGTTATATATATATTGCCCCTGACCGTCCATTATTATCGCAATCTTCTTTATTCGTCCCTCGTCGACTTCTCTGCTTAGGGCTGCAAGAAATTCTCGGACGCGGTCATTGCTGTTGTAGTAGCTCAGCGCGGAGACGTTCGAAACCACGACCGAGGTCTCTCCGCCTTCTACTCGGGAAAGGTGGTCGAGGGCATCTAGAAGTAGCTTGGGGGCGAAGAGACCGGCAACATGGGAAACCCTCGCTTGATTTATCATCGTATAGTCCCTCCAGACCACTTTCCCGCTTGCAGGGCAGTACCTCTCTACCATTTTTGACATGTATCCTTTGGGTCGGTCCACGGAGATGAACAGAACGCTTCCGGGATGCTTCTGGAGATAACAGACCACGTACAGGCTCACTAGATTCAGAAGGCGTGGGGAGGTGGTTACGAGCAGTTTCCTCCCGGTGCTTAGTTCTCTGACAAGGCAGGCCCACCTGTCCGCCGGGAGAAGGCTTGAGCCCGACGTGGGGAGACGGGGCCTGGGGCGCTCCCCGCTCGCCACTGCCTGGTCCGTTCGGGCGCTTTCCCATGGGGCGGCAGGCCTGGGGCCAGCATTCAAGGGCTCACCTCCCTCGCACCCATCGCCCTAACCATTTCGTAAATTCTTGGATGAGCGTCTTTGTCCAGAACAAAAACGCACCTCAGCCCGGGCGTCTGCCTACTCAGGACGAGGAGGCTTTCCAGGAATCTCTTGAGGCACTCCTCGGAAACGTACGACGTGAGAGCGCTGAGGTTGTCAATCAGCAGGAAGCCCGGTCTCTTCTCGCTGAACCTAGGCCCACAGACGTTGATGAAGTCCGATAGAATGTTGATGCAGAAGGGCGCGGGCAGCATCTCCGCTCCCCCGTCCGGCTCTGGGCTCTCTCCCGAGATCCCCATCACTGCGTCTATATAGAGAATTCTGTCCTGGGGAATTCCGTTCTTCTCCACAAGACGGCTGATGTAGCTGTGCGGCCTGTCGAGGGAGAGTACCGCCCCTATGCCTTGCGTCCGTCTCAGGAGCTTGTCCAGAATTCCAATCATGACTTTTGATATCATCGGGAACCTGACAGGGCAGACAACGAAGCCCTCACCTTCAAGAAGAGCCCCGTGTTCGGCTGAGGCAGGAGTCTCACTCAAAGCCCGGCCTCCAGCAGGGAAATCTCTCGGTCGCAGGTGCCTTTCACAATCGAGTAGAGCTCCGGACTGACGGATGGGTCGAGTGTGATGAGCGCTCTCATGTCCGTGAACTTTTTAACCGCCTCCCCCAGCAGGGTGACCGTCCTCCTGACCTTCTCGAGCGTGGTGTACTGCAGCATGACCACGATATTATCCAGAAGGACGAAACTCAGGTCCTCCAGCCTGACGAAGTGCATCTGGATGCCCTCCGGCAGGTAGGCCCTGCTGAAGAGGTCGTCGAGGAGGGGGAGGGAGTAGCCGCTGGACAGGAACCTGACCATGGAGCCCTCAGCCCTCATGCCCGTCAGCTTTGAAACGGCGTCAATAAATATCAGGCCATCGAGAGGAACACCCATCTTTCTCAGTGCGGTCTGGACGAAGCTGTGGGGCCTGTCTATGGAGACGTATATGCCTCTCTCCCTCCTCCGGCCGAGGAGAACGCGGAGCACGGCCATATCCACTTTAAGAATTCTTGTGTAAGGACAGGTCAGGAGGAGCCTGCTACCCGGCCGTGAGTGGGAGAGGTGGCCCGCAAGAATTTCTTCCAGGGGGGAGAGATAGGCCGGCTGTCCCCCGTTGGGCCTCACGAGCCCCGGGATGGCCGGGGCAACGGATGATGCCGGTTCTGGCTCTTTCAGACCGCCGCCGTCCATACAACCCGCACCTCCGCCGCGACCCATGCACCGCATCCTTTGTTTCCGACCTTGGTTCCGCCGCCCTCCTGAGGCGTTGTGAGATAATTGCAGTGGTGTGTTATTTAAAAATTCCGGTGTGGTTTCGAATCGTTTGAAATTCTCTCCGGGTCGGGCAGGAAATCGCGCCCCCCAGCCCCCCCGTGCAGCCAATTTCCCTCGCTGGCATCCCTGCCCGCTCTCGGTGCTCCGACGGAAATACAGGTGACCCGAGCCTTATTTTTCAAGTGACCCGCAATTTCCCGCAGCGGCCCCTCCGGCTGTCCTTTTCTTGAACGCGGGCGCGCGATTTCTGAAAGGGGCCGGCGCCCCTCGGGCCAACGGCCCCGCCCGTTCGTTCAGCCCATAGGCCGGCCGCGCAGCTCCCCGGTGCCGCCCCACTCCGAAACGGATATCTCCCCTCAGCTCAATAATGTCTCGTGACCGAGAAACGCCTGCAATCCTCCGCTGTCCGGAACGCGGTGCTTCTCCTGGTCTCGATGCTGCTCGTCATAGGTTTCTGGGGTCACGCGGAGTTCTACAAGCTTGGCCAGCTCCCCCTCGTCCTCATCGGCGGCCTCGTCACCTTCGCCTTCCTGAAGGTTATCTTCTGGGCCGGGGGGAACACCTCTATCGGGAGGCGCTCCGCGGGCGCCCTCGTTTTCCGGCCGGAAGAGGTGAGGCTTATCCAATACGGCTCCAAGACTCTCACAATTCGCCCGCTGAGGAGGACGAGGATGAGGGCGGGGAGCGTCTACGACGCAAAGCTCAGGGTTGCATCCGGGAGCTCCTTTGCCCAGCTCCTAATCACCGATGTCTACCGGAAAAGGCTCGCGGACCTGACCGAGGAGGACGCAATAGCCGATGGGTCCGGCTCGCTCGAGGAGTTCAGGCGCAAGTGGGAGGCGGCCTACCACCGCTGGAACCCATTCGAGATCGTCAGGGTGATCGAGTTCAGGCCCCTGAGGACCCTGAGAGGGGGCTGAAGATGAGGGAGGTCTCCCCGCTCACTCGGCTCCTGGACCAGTGGCTCCTCCTTCCCCTATTCCTCCACGTCGGCCTTCTTCTACTGCTCGTTCGGTCTGCCCGCGGCCGCGTCGCCACACTTCTTGCGGTCCTCATCGGCACATTCTCAATCCACGACCTGACCTATCTCTGGCCGAGCGATCCGACAGCGTCCCTCGCTCTCTCCATTGCGGAGGCCCCTCTCGTCGCCCTATTCACCCTCGGCTACACATCAGGAAAGCACCTCTCGGGGCGGGGAATCATTCGGGGGCCGCTCTTATTCATTCCCGCTCTACTCTTACTCGCGGCTGGCGTGAGTTACGGCTGGAGCCCACCCCATCCAGCCTACCTGCTACACGGCGCGTTCTTCTATCTCCTCGCCTCGTTCTTTTTATACGCCGGCCGCTCGGAGGCCGTTCTATCCGAGAGGGAGCCAGAGATGATTGCCTCGGCCCTGACCGTGCTCTTCGTCGCTGGCCCCGTCTGCGACGCCCTGTTGCCTTTCCTCGGCGTCTCCATTGCGATTTTTCCCTACGCGTCCGCGGGGGCCTCGGCGATTCTTACCCTCCTCGTCCTCAGGTACAAGGCATTCAGCCCGGCCCCCGCAGCCGAGGGACCCGGCAGCGGTGAGGGCTGGACGGGACCCGGGCCCGGGGTATACCTGGCCGGAGAGGGCGGGGTCGCCGGGGCAAGGGAGGCGCTCTTGGCCGCGGCGCGCGCCGGGATACCCGGCCTCGTCGTCACGCGCACCCACCCCGTCTCGCTGAGGGCGGCGACGGGCCTCAGGAGGGTGCCCGTGATATGGATGGCCCAATCGGTCTACGAGAGGGCGCTGCCTCCCTCGGAGTGCGATGTTCTCCTCCACACCGTGCGGGACTACATCGAGCAGTCGGAGAGGTCTGTGGTCCTCATCGAGAATCTGGACTACATCGTCACGAACGCGGGATACTTCGCCGCCCTCGACCTCGTCAGGGACCTCGTCCGGGTCGCCAGAAACACCGGGGCCACGATTCTCCTGAGCTCGAGCCTCCTGACCCCCGAGGAGAGGATGGAAATCCTTCAGTTCGGCGTGCTGCCCCTGTGTTGATTCTACCGTCGGTGGCGGAGTTTTAAGTATTTAGGCTTTGCTGTTAATTTTTCCAGCAAGGTATTTATATCACGAGTTGTAATAGATATGAGCGGTTGAGGACCGGGATGGGAGGTCTCCTGAAAGAGGTAGCCGCATGCCCCCACCTTAAGGCCGGCGGGGATCTTCCCCTGATTCCTCTGGGAGTACGCACCATCCCTCGGCCATCGCCGCCCCGTCCAGCCCTTGTAGATGGTGGAACAGCGGGCGGCCGGGTGACTGGTGGTGCCCCTCACCCCCGACTGCTCAGAACCAGGCCAGTTACTGGACAGGAGGATATAGCTGGGCTGCTCGAGGACCCTGGAGGAACCCCGCTACCTCTTTTTCTGGCGAGCTCGGATGGCGAGATTCTCAGACTCAATGATGAGGCTATGAGTCTCTTCGAAAGCCTCAAATCGCTCTGCGGAGAAGAGGAAAGGCAGAAGTTGCGTAGAATTCTGAAAACAGTGGGCCAGACGGGCTCCGGGCAGATTGTGGAGCTAAGCGGTCCGGACGGGTCCATCCAGCTCACAGTGCTCCCCATGCCACCGGCGGCGGGCGAGGGAGGGGATGAGAAGGAAAAGAGAAAGGCCTGCGGCACACTCCCAGTCATTCCATCTCCTGAAGCTCTTCCCGTTTTCGTCTATTTTCTTTCGACCAGCGGCTCGGCTGCGTCGAGCTGGGTCGGAGGGAAGGTGAAGGAGCTCACGGGCTTCAGCCCCTCGGAGTTCATCGAGCGCCCCGCCCTGTGGAAGACACGCATCCACCCCGAGGACCAGAGGAGAGTGCTGCGCGCTCTCCGGGAGCTGGCTTCAGGGGACGCCGCCCGGTTGGTTTATCGGTGGCTCCGCGCCGACGGCGTCTACCGCTGGGTGCTCGACTGCGCTTCTCCAGTCCCCGACTCGACAGGTGAGCGAGCGGGGATAGCCGGCGTTCGCGTCGACATAACTGATCTGAAGGCCGTGGAGGAGGCGAGAAGGTCCGAGAGCGAGTTCTGCGACGAGATGCTCTGGAGCATGCCAGCGGGGGTGTGCATTGTGGACCGGAGGCTCCGCTGCATATTCATCAACAATCGATTCGAAGAGATGACAGGCTTCAGGAGGGAGGATGTGGCCAGAGGGAGAGTGGTTCTCGAGGCCCATCCCGAGGACCTGAAGAGCCTCCTCGCCTGTATCGGAGGTGTGATGAAGGGCGAGAGGCGTCGTCTCCGGTGCCGGCTGATGACCTCCGGCGGACAGTACCGCATCGCAGAACTCTTACTCTCGCGGCTCCGCTGGAAGGGTCTCTCCTTCGTTCAAATGGTGGCGATTCCGCTCGAACTCCAGCCGGTTGGGCAGCCCCTCAGCAGAGGTGGGGAAGGGTTTCGGGGAGTAAACGTAGATGACCACGGTCTGCCGGGCCCGGACCCCGGCGCCTCCAGACCGCCATCTGCGTCCGGAAAGCGGAAGACCCCGAGTCTGTCGGGACAGGATATCGCCTGAGGAAAGGCGCGGGGTGCCCCCCACTCCATTGTCCCCCAGCCACCCCTCAGCGCAGATGCACTACGAGCAGGCCTACTTCAGCATACCCATTCTCCCGCAGTGGGGGCAGGTGACGACGAGCGGCCTCTGGGTGCTGAAAACGGGGATGGCAGCCCTGCAGCCCGCGCACCTGACCTTCGTGACGGGTTTGGGCGGTTGCTGTTCGACCTCTCCGGGTGGGCCTTCCTCGCCTATCGGGCCCGGCGCGGGTGCTGGGCCGGGGGCCGGGGGCTCCTGAGGCAGTGGAGGGGAGGGTTGAGGAGCTGCCTCCGCTGGGGCTCTTCCCTCCAGTGCTGCAAGCAGCTCTGCGGCGCTCTTAGTGCCCATGGGCGCGGCGGGCCTCTCTTCCGGCACGCCGCCGGCGGGCCGCTCCTCAACTCCTGGAGCGGCCGGCGCCGGGAGCTCCTCGAAACCGGCTCCGGCCGCGGCCCCGGCCTCTCCCTCCGTGTGGGGGGCTTCCTGTGTCGGCTCTGCTCCGGCCTCCGGCGGCGTCACGTCAGGAACGCTCTCGGGGACCTGAGGTACCTCGGCTCCCCCCTCTGGCAGAGCCGCAACCCCGGCCCCCGGCATCTCCTCGACCGAAACGACCTCGAAGCCCGTTTCCTCCTTGGGGGTGGGTGGCGCGGGGCCCTCCGGCGGCACCTCGCGCTCTTCAATCAGTGCCTCTGGCGCGCGCGGCCCGGCGGTCTCGCCGGGAGCCGGGACCTCACCGCCTCCAGGGACACTCTCCGGCGCGCCCTCGCCGGTCGGCGGCACGGGCGGCAGCACACCGCCTTCCTCAGGAGCGGGGGTTACCGCGCCTTCACCCGGTGGCCTCGGCTCCACCCTCGACTCCGGTGCCTCCGGCGGAGCCCCTACCTCCTCCTTCCTTTCGACCGCTCCTGCTTGGGGGGGAGTCGGGGGCGGCTTTCTCACCCTGAGGCCCACATCGACAATCACAGCGACCACGAGGACGATGAGGAGGGCGATCAGGATGTAGTCGAGGGTCCTGTCCTCGACTGGGGCTGGCGTCGGAGGGGGGGTCGCGGGCTTCTCCAGAACGGTGACGGTGAAAGATGCCCTGACGGTCCACTGGCCGTCTGTTACGTTGACGACGACGAGCGCCGTCCCCTTCCACTCAGATGCTGGCCGTACATGGACCCAGCCTTCTGTGTCGATGGAGACGCCCGAGGAGGGCTCGTTGTTGCTTTCTATAGCGAAGACAAGATTCTCGATGGGTGTGTCGGGGTCGGAGGTGTAGTTGCGCAGGTTGAATGCTCTCTCCATCACACTGCCCTGCTGGAGGCTGATGCTTGGCAGGGCCGAAACAACCGGGGGCCTGTTCGCCCTCTCTACCGTGATGTTGAGCTGGGCGAAGGCGCTGAGCTCGCCGTCGAAGACCTTGATTCTCGCCACAGCGGTGCCGTTCCAGCCGAGTCTCGATGATACCTCCACATTGCGGCTCGAATCGATGAGAACGGAGACGTTTCTGTTCGAGACCTCGACGACCGAGAATATTAGCGCGGTCTTCACCGTATCCTCGTCTTCAATATAGTCCAGCAGGTTGAAGAGCTGGGGCGCGCTCTCTCCCTCCGGAACACTCACGTCTGGCAGGGGGGCGGTGAAGAAGGGCGGGTCCTCGACCGACCTGACCTCGACAGCGAAGGAGAGCTCGGCCTTCTCGCCCGAAGGGTCCGCGGCCCTGACCGTAAGGCGCTCGGTGCCGAACCAGTTGCGCGCGGGCGAGAAGCTCGCGCTGCCGTTGGTCGCGATAATGACGTTCACGTTCCGTCCGCCCGTAAGCGTGAACTGCAGGGGGTCGCCGTCGAGGTCCCTGAAGAAGTTGTTGAAGTTGAGCACATTCTCTATTGTGGTGTCCTCGAGCATCAGGAAGTCCGGAATCGGGAGGAAGGCCTCGGGGGCGTAGTTGCCGGCGATGCTAAGGCCGCGCAGCCTCAGGACGCCGGGCCTCTCCGACGCGAGCCTAAGGGGCACGGTCTGGTTCCCTATGCCGACGCGAGGCACGAGCTCCATGAGGAGCGTCACAAAGCCCTTCCCAGCGACGCCCGGGGTGCTCTCATTGACCGTGACGCTCTCTGGGAATTTGCCGGGCCAGCGCCAGTCAACCGTGCCGTCTTCCCCGACGTCCAGCGTCACGTTGTGGGGGTAGCTCTCCTTTTCATAAAATATCGTGATGTCTTTGAAGACAGGCGTCTCGACTGCCCTTGGGTCTGAGTGGAGGGCAACGCGGTACCTCAGCGATTTCGTCGGGGTTGTGAAATCGAGCCTCTCGCCCTTTGAGACCTCGATCCAGCTCGCGCCGCCGTCGCCGGAGAGCGCAACGGTCACGTAGCAGCCGGAGGGCTGGGCGGGGACGGTGGCGTTCCAGGTCGCGGAGGCGGAGAGAATTCGCTCGTCCTCGACGAGCTCTGCAGATACGTAGCTCCCGGAGGGAACGTAGCGCCCCTCGGGGACGCCAGGGTGGACGATGGGAGGGCTCAGGTCCCTGGACATGTCGTACCTGTCCACGTCCACGATGTGGACGTCATTCGCACCGTGCGTCGGGAGGAATATGTCAGGCTGCTGGAGCCCGATACATGGCCCCAGGAATATCGTGCTGTTGATGTCGGTCGAAACGCCATTGTAGTAGTTCGCGAAGGCCACATCCGGAATTCCATCATTGTTCACATCGCCCACGGAGACGCCGTAGGCCCACGATGTCTGGAAGTAGGCGCCGGGCGTGGTCGAGAAGCCCGAGGGGCCGCCGAAGTAGGCATGGCTCATCGTGTTATAGGTTGCGCCGTCGTTGTAGTTCGCAAAAATTATGTCAAGCCAACCGTCCATGTTCAGGTCCGCGATTTTGGCGTCGAGGGCGCCGTATGTAGGAAGGAGGACGTCGGGGGTGGAGTTGAATCCCCCCGGCCCCCCGTAGTATACAAAGCTGTTGATGTTGTACTGCGCGGAGCCCGAGAGGCTCGTGTTCTTGCGGTTGGCGATGACGATGTCCACCCAGCCGTCCCTGTTCAGGTCCGCGGCCTCAACTGCATAGGCATTCTGGCTCGGGAGTCGGACATCCGGCACAGGGTTGATTCCGCCCGCGCTATTGTAGTATATGAAGCTATAAATGTTTCCGGAGCTTCCGTTGTAGGCGTTGGAGAAAACGATGTCGTTAAGCCCATCGCGGTTGAAATCGGCAATCGCCGCGTCCGTGGCGCCTTCTGTATAGAAAAGAATCGCAGAGTCATTCGACGGGCCCGCCACGTTCCCCAGATAAACCCTGCTCCCGATGCTATAGTTAGAGCCGACTCTGAGGCCGGGGAAGGCGATGTCGTCGATGCCATCGCCGTTCAGGTCTCCGACGGCGCAGCCGAAAGTCCCACAGGTCAGGAGGGACCATTCGGGAACATTGTCTGGCCCCCCGGGGCCTCCGGCGAAGATGTCGCTCGTGATTTCGTAGGACGAGCCATTGTACCAGTTGGCGAAGACGGCGTCGGGGTAGCCATCCCCGTTGAAGTCCCCGGTAATCACAGCCGCGGAGGCGTTAGTGGGGAAGCTACCTGACGGCACATTGGAGAAATTCCCGTTGGAGTTTCTGTAGAGCAGACCGAAGTTGGTGTAGGGGGCCCAGTTGGAGAAAAGAACATCGTCCCAGAACGCCAGCCTCGCGTCGCTTTCGGGCTTAGGGGTTGCGGTGGTGTCGTCGAAGTATAGATGGAACCTGCGCTCCCTATTCTGCGGGGTATCGCCAGCGAGGAGCCACTCGAGCCTTATTATTTCATTGCCGGGCGCGCTGTAGCCCGGTGCCCTCGACCACCTCATCGGGACCTCGTACTTTTCGGGTCCGGCAATCGAGGCATTGAAGATCACAGGGTCGCCGTTTGCATCTACCTCAATGATTCTCAATGATTTCGCATCCAGGGACCTTCCCAGAATACCGAGGTTCGTGAATAGAAGAGAAATATTGATGTCGGCGACAACGGTGATGTTGCGCCTTGGTTTGGAACCGGAGTTGACCGATATGGGAGCTCTGTAAGACCATGAAGTATTCCACCACCGGTCCTTCTCGACCAGCCGCAGTTCACTGGCGCGGGTCAGGTTCTGGATAGACCCGGAGGCGAAGGTGTTTTCCATCAGCAACGCAGAGACCGATGAGGCTGATGAGGAGATGCTAAGCTCGGCTCTGGACAGATTTGTAGCGCGCGGAATGGACAGCTGGACCGTTGCGAATAGCGATTCCGCTGTGAAAACCAGCTCCCTCTCCAGCGCCCCGTCCATGAAGCGGGTTATCTCGTATCCGGAGGCCTCAGGCGCGATTGGCAGGGCGCAGGGCAGGACAAGGGCGAGGAGGACAGCACACACCACCGCTCGCGTATTCGTCACAAGGCTCCCTTCGGTATAACCATTCGATTTATTATATATATTATTATCGTTCATTTTTCCATTTTGCCACCGCTGCCGGAGGCTCCATCGACCGCCTCCGGCGAACTCCGAAACTTCTCCCAACTCATCCCCCTTTTCGATTATTCCGGATGGATAGAGACCGTTGCCTCCTTGCTTCCTACTCCAGCGACTTGCCTCCAGACGCTCCGGGCTGTTCCCAGATAACTTCATTTACCCCTAAGCATCTAGATAGTCCGGGTCTGGGCGGTGAAGGATCGCGTCCTGATATGGGTGAAGCAGGCGAAGCGAGAGATGGAGAGCGCCGAGAGGGCCCTCGCCGCCGGCGACTTCTATCTCGTGGCGTGGCTCTGCCATCAATCGGTCGAGAAGATGCTCCGGGCGCTCCTGATGCACAAGAACCTCGAGCCCCCGGAGGAGAAGCACTCGCTGATAAGGCTCGGCCACATCGCCAGCGTTCCTCCCGAGCACGACACGCGCCTTCGCGAGCTGACGCCGCACTACACGCTGTCCAGATACCCCGACGCCTCCGGCGAGCCGCCCTATGAGCTCTACACAAAGGAAAAGGCTGAGGCCCTCATGGAGGACGCGAAGGAAGTTATCGTCTGGATTGAGGAGCAGATGGCGCCGTGAGGCACTTATGGAGGCGCTGAAGAGGCGCCACTATGAAAACGGGAAAGGATGATAGGTTTAGAGCTCGCTGGTCCGCCTCCGCGCGCGGATCGTCTTCTCCGCTCCACTCTTCATGCGCCTCATACCCCCGGTGCGCCCCCGGCCTGCGGCGCGGATTACGACGATTACAGCAATAAGGCCGGCGAGTGGATAGATAATATCTTGGAACTCGGGGATTAAATCATTTTTATTTCCAGGTGTAGGCTCATTCTCATCATACCATTCATCCGTGGGATTTTCATCTGCATCTCTATAACGAGCCATTGAATAGGCACCTTCTGTTAATTCAGAAAGAGTTTTTGAATCTTTCAAATTATTATTATTATCATACAAATAAATTGTATTGTAAGTAGAATCTTTTTTCCAATATACAATATCTTCGCCGATTGCATAATATTTACATTCTCCATTTTCTAAAGTAATAGATATGCTCCATGATCCGAGAGATTCTGAAATTTTCCAATCTGAAATCTTATTTCCTGATTTATTAAGAATTTCAATCCATTCAACTTCGTAACCACTACTTTTCTTTTTTATCTCATTAATTACACATGCTGTCAGTGATTGCCATCTTCCATTCGTTTTGACAAATACGACATCTCTCGTCTCGCTCTCGATAATAGTATCCACTTCGACTCCGCTGCTCTCCACCCTCTTTATCCCCGCCCCAAATCTACCATACTCCCCCGCCCCCTCCCTAACGTCAATCGCCACGATTAGGACCACAATCTCCCCCGGCCTGACGACGACGGGCGGCGCGAGGGTGAAGTTAGCGCTTCCATTGACAAATACCGTCGCCGCGAGCTCCCGGTCTCCCACCGTCAGCTCCCAGTCGCCGTCGGCGTCCTGCATCAGGCGAACGAGGCAGATATCCTCATCCGGGGCGGTTCCGTCCCTCTGGAGCTCGATTCCGCTGACCTCGACCTCTCCGTTGAGCGCCTCCAGCTCGATTCTGAAGAGCGGGTTGTTCGAGGAGCCGATTCTTATCACGTGCTTCGCAATATCCACCTCGTTGACTATGAGCGTCGGCTCTCCCCCGCTCCTCCCGGCGCCGACGAGCGGCGCGTCGCTCCGGTCGGCGTTGCAGGTCCAGTCCTCCGCTATTATGATGGTCCTGTGGGCCACGAGGGCCGCGATGCCCGACGCGGAGAGCTCTATCCTCTTCCCCCCCGAGGCCGCGGTGGCTGAGAAGCCCCCCTCGCGCCAGCCGCCGTCGTACACGAAGGTCCTGACCTCTAGCACCACTCCGTTCTTCCCTATCGCCACGGCGCAGTACCTCGCTCCGATCAGGAGGTCCCCGTCCTCCGTGTAGAGCGGGTAGCCGGTGTTTTTGTTGCCATCGTCATCTATCAGAACGTAAAAAGCGTCCGAGCCCACGAGCTTCAGCTCCTTCGGTGGAGATGGAGGTCCGGAGGGCCCCGGCGTCCCGCGCCTCGTCGCCGGAACCGGCTGGCCCGCCATCGCCTTCCCGGCGACTCTGGCATAGAAATAGAGGGGCCCGCCTCCGGAGTCGTACTCGGCCACCTCCTGCAGGTTGATGTTGTCGTTTGGGTAATAGGCCAGCCCGCCCCTGTCAATGAGCCCCGGCGTCCCGACCCTCCCGGACTGCTGTACATCGTCGCTCCTGTCCAGCCGGGAGCGGTACCCGGCGCTCCCGCGGGTGGCGTCCCAGTCCTCGAAGGCCCCGTCTATGATAATTCCTCCGGGCACACCACCGGCGAGATTGACGAGCGCCGTTGAGTAGCCCGAGACCGACACGTGGACGGTGCGGCCGTTCGTGCTGGCCGTGACCGCCGTGGGCGATGCCAGGCCCATTCCAAATACGCCGCTCATACCGCTCGCGTAGAGCGTGACCGAGACCGTCCGGTCTCTCTCGACCGTCAGGACGAAGCCTGTCAGGCTCCCCGTGCCCGCGAATGAGGCCGTCCTCTCAAGCCCTCCGGGCCCGCTGAGCTGGAGCATCCCCCCTCCCCCGCTCCCGAAACGCGTGACCGTTATCGATGTCACATTGATTGTACGGGCGTGCGCGGTCAGGTCGAGAACAAGGCTCCCTCCTCCACCCCCAAGGCTCGGCTCCCTCTGCCTGACGCTAAGGACGCCGGTGCTCATTCCTATCGTAAAGTCGGAGTAGTCCTCCTCGCCGTTCGAGTCGCGCAGGTAGAACAGGATGCTGACCTCGGAGTTCCGGGACATACCCGTATCCCTGAACCAGACCTGCGCCTCGAGCTCGCTCCCGGAGACCGCTGCCCTCGCCGCCCCGAGGCTCTTCCAGCCGGAGTAGTCGTTCGGGTTGGCTCCCTCGAATTTCGAATATGAGGCGGACTTGACGAGTCCGTCCCAGCCGAAGACCTCGAGCTTCAGGTCAGCGTGGATGACCCCTCCGGGGCTATTGACCAGATAGCCGTTACCGTCGTGGTCTTTGTCTATGAAAATAGTAAGTGTATCAACCCCGTTGCCCGCGCCCTTCAGCACCTGTCCCGCGACCTTCAGATAGAAGGATAGGTCGGTATCGCTCGCGCTCGCTCCGAACATGTCGATGTCGACATTGTTGTCCGTCGATGGCACGGGCGAGGCGCCGCCGTCGTTGTACTTGTTGCTCACGCCGCTCCAGTCGGCGAAGATGCCGTCTATCGCTATGCCCTTCTCCACCTGCACTATATAAAATATCGGGATGATTATCAGGAGGGCGATGGCGACCGCGAGAGCGGCCATCATCAGCCTCTTCCGCGGCCTGGGGCGGCTGGGCACGGTCTCCGCCGCAACGAGCTGCCTTCCGTTGGTCAGACCGCGGCCGTTTATCAGGCCCTTGCCGTTGACCAGCCCCCGGCCGTTGATAACACCCTCACCGTTTATCAGGCCGCCACCGTTTACCAGACCCCTCCGCCTCCGGCCGTTGACGAGGCTCGCGCCGTTGACCAGCCCCCTCCTGCGGCCGTTGACGAGGCCGTTCGTCGCTCCGCGCGCATTGACCAATCCACGGCCATTGACAAGGCCGTTTGTCCTGCCCCTCGCGTTGACCAGCCCCCGACCATTGACGAGGCCGTTGGCCCTCCCGCGGGCGTTGACGAGCCCCCGGCCATTGACCATGCCCGCCCTCCTCCGGGCGGCCGGTCTGGTCTCGGGGGCCTCGGCCTCGGCCGGCGGGGCGGTCCTGAGCGAAACCGGCGGCGCCTCCTCGGCCTTCACTTCGAATACCTCCGGCTCGCCCGGTAGAGCCTCCTCGGGGCCCCTGGGGGTGACTGCCGGGGAGGGAGCTTCCGGCGGAGGGACTGCGGGTTGCTCGGGAGGTCCGGGGGCCGGGGCCTCCTCGAACTCCTCGGGTGGTGGAGCTTCTCTCGAGGGACCGGGACCCGGAGCCTCCGTGAACTCCATGGACGCTTCGGGCGCTGGGGGACGTGAAGGCGCTTCCTCGAACTCCACAGGTTCCCCGGGCGCGGCCGGCTGGGGCGGAGGAGGAGAGGGCGGTAACTCTTCAGGACTCTCCGGGGCTGGGGCTCCGGACTGGCCGGGGGCCGGCGGTGGAGCCTCCTCGAATTCTGCAGGCCCCGCGGGCGCCGGTACCGGTCCAGATGGGGGAGAGGTTGCCTTCTCAGCCGGCCCGCCGGGGGGAGGGGGCGGCACCTCCTCGAAATCGTCATGTCCCTCCGGAGGAGGTTGCTCCCTTCTCTGGGGCGGCGGCTCCTCTCCATCAAAGTCCGGGGGCTGGGCCTGCAGAACTGGCATGAGCCCGAGTGTCCACCACCTTACTAGTCTCCCTCTCACCTGCGCTCCCCCATTGTTCCTAGTGGGGAATTCGCCATTACCGCTGTGTGGGCTTTAAAGCCTTCGGTTCCCCGGGGGCCTCCGGCTTCCCCCTCTTCGCCCACATCCGGTCTTTCAGCGCACATCCTCACTCCATCTCCACAGTCTCGATGCTCTCGAAATCGTCTCTCACATCGGCCCCGCGCGGGCCGGGGGCGGCCTGAACGGCTCCAGGTCCAGCCGATGGCGACGAGGCTCCTGTTCCCTCACGCCTTTGGGCCTCCCCCGCAGCCACAGGCCCTGATGGCTCTGGGGCCGCGGGGCCGCTCCTCTCGCGGCCCTCCTTGCTTGTAGTGGGCGCAGGCTCGGGCACCGTGGGAGCTGCCTCGGGCCCCGCCCCGCCAGCCTCCTCCTCCTCGCTCTCGAGCAGCTCCCTCATTTCTATAGCCCTCTCGTTGCGCGGATTTATTTTGAGAACCCGCTCTACGCACTTCATCGCGTCCTTCACACGACCCAGCTTCCTCAGTGCCACCGCGGTCGCCAGCCATGCCCTTTCGCTCTTCGGGTTCCTGTCCAGCGCCTTCTTCAGCGTCCGGACCGCCTCCTCAGCCTTTCCAGCCCGAGTTTGTATGTCGGCCATGCCGAGCCATGCCTCCTCCATGTCTGGCTCGAGCTCCGCAGCCCTCTCGAAGGACTTCAGGGCCTCTTCGCTCCTCTCGAGTTCCTGTAGTATCTTGCCACGTAGCGCCCAAGCGCGGGCATGGCTTGTGTCTAGTTGGACCACCCTGTCCAGCGCCCCCAGCGCCTCCTCCCTCTGCCCATTCTCGTAGAGCGCTGCGCCCAGAAGAAGCCAGCCCTCGGCGCTCTCCTTCCTCACCTCCACGAACCTGTACAGGGCCTTCAGAGCCTCGTCTCCCCTACGGAGCTGCATCGCGAGCTTCGCCTTTTCCAGGAGCGCATCGGCATGGGCGGGGTCAGCCTCGAGCGCCTGATTGAGCGCGGCGATCGCATCCTCGGCCATTCCCTGCTTCGCCAGCAGCGTTGCGCTCAGGAACCAGGCCTGAGCGTTTGCTCTGTTCAGCTCTATTGCCTTCGCAAGGCTCGTCGCGGCCTCATCATACCGCTCCATCGCCATCAGAACTTTTCCTCTCTCCATCCAGACCCTGTCGTCCTCAGGCTTCAGCTCGAGGGCCTTCTCGAGGCTCTTGAGCGCGTCCCCGTACTCCGTAAGGTCGGCGTAGGCAAGGCCCCGCCCCAGCCAAGCCTTTGCGTTGTCAGGCTTCAGCTCCAGCGCTCGATTGTAGGCCTGAATGGCAGCGTCGTGGTTCCCCATCGCCTGGAGGGCGTTCCCCTTCTCGAGCCACGCTCGTTCGCTCTCCGGCTTGATTCCTATAGCCTTATCGAGGGCCGCCACCGCCTCCTTGTGCTTGCCCATAGTCTGGAGGGCCTGACCGACCGCTAGCCAGGTCTTGTCGCTGCGGGGGTTGAGCGTCAGCGCCCGGTTGAAGGCCGCCAAGGCGTCCTCCGTTCTTCCCAGAGAAAGGAGCACATTGCCCTTGTCCGCCCAGGCCTTCTCATAATCCGGCTTTATCTCAGTCGCCTTGTCAAGTGCTATTAAAGCCATCGGAGCCTTGCCGGCTTTGACCAATGCCGTCGCCTTGTTGGCCCAGGCCTTCTCGAAGTTCGGGTTGATGGATATGGCGGTGTCAAAGGCCTTGATAGCCTCGTCCAGGCGGCCTAGCGCAAAGAGCGCGCTGCCGTAGCCGGACCAGCCCTCCGCGTAGCCCGGCGCAAGCTTCACCGCCTTCTCGAAGCACTCCAGCGCCGACCCCGCGTTCCCGCTCTTTAGGTATGCCATCCCCATGCCGCTCCAGGCCTCGCCGAAGTCCGGCTTCAGCTCTAGCGCCCTCTGAAGAGCCTCACTAGCGGCCTGCGCGTTGCCGTGATTGAGCTGGACCATTCCCTTTCCGAACCAGGCCCGCGGGTTCATCTCGTTTGCAGTGATCGCCTTCTCGAAGGCTTTGCTCGCACCCTCCCACTTCTCCGCTTTCATCAACAGCTCGCCGAGAGCGGTCCAGCCCTCGGAATGCTCAGGCTTCAGCTCAACGACCTTGTTCAGAGCCGCGATCGCTTCGTCAGTTTTTCCTAGGTCCCGGAGCGCTAGGCCCTTCTGGAACCACGTGTCGAGCGCGCTGGGGTTCAGATCTAGCGCTCTGGAAAAGTAGGTGACTGCGTCTGCCTTTCTGCCCGTCGCAGCAAGGCCGAGGCCCATGTAGTGCCAGCCCAGGTGGTCCTCGGGCGTGAGCTCGATCATCTTTTGGAAGCACTGCATCCCGTCTTCTATTCGGCCCAGCTTGATGAGCGCCATTCCTTTGTTCAGCCAGGCCTGCTCGTTCTGGGGGTCGAGCTCGATCACTTTGTCGTAGCAAATGATCGCCTCCGCCACCCTTCCCGAGGCCACCAGAGACTCCGCCTTCCCGTACCAGGCCTCTCTGTCGTCAGGTTTTATCGCCAGCACCTTGTCAAATGACTGCACGGCCTGCTCGTGCCTCCCCATTTTAGCCTGCAGCTTCCCCTTGAAGAACCAGGTCCTGTCGTCGTCCTTCTTTAGGTCCAGAGCCTTGTTGTAACAGGTGAGGGCCTCCGTGTCCTTTCCCGCCTCCGCGAGAATGTTGCCCTTCTCCCTCCAGTACTCGTACATCCTTCCTGCCTTCTCCAAAGTCTCGAGGCACTCGGTCCGAATTCGGATGGCTTCCTGATACTCGGGGTTTATCTCGAGCGCCCGGTCGAGCGCCTTCAGGGCCTCCAGGGTGCTGCCCAGATAGTACTTCGCATTGCCTAGATTGTACCAGGCCTCGTCAAATCTAGGGTTGAGCTTGAGCGTTTCTTCAAAGCACTCTACCGCCTCCTTCACCCGGCCGAGCTTGAAGAGGGCGGCGCCTTTGTTGTACCATGCCTCGTCGTACTTCGGCCTCAGCTCTATCGCCTTGTCGAAGCAGGCTATGGCCTCCTCCGACTTGCCCATCTTGTGCAGCGCCGCGCCGGCGTTGTACCAAGCCTTGTCGTAGTCCTTTTTCAGCTTCAAGGCCTCTCTAAAGCACTCCAACGACTCCTCTACTCTCCCCAAATTGAATAGGGCGCTCCCCTTGTTGTTCCACGCCTTCACGTACTTCGGGTCGAGCTCTAGGGCGCGGTTGAAGCAGGCCAGAGCCTCCTCCGTCTGCCCTTTTGTGAGCAGGATGTTGCCTTTGTTATTCCAGGCCTTCTCGTAGGTTGAGTCGATGGTGAGAGCGCGATCGAAGCACCGGAGGGCCTCGTCAAGCCTGTCTATAGAATAAAGAAGGTTGCCCATGTTGTTCCAGGCTTTCCCATAGTCCGGCTTGATTTCAATCGCCTTTTCATAGCACTTCAGGGCCTCCTCGACTTTGCCCTGCGAGCTGTAGGCCGAAGCCATATTGTACCAGCCCTTCTCGTACCTGGGATCTATGGCCACACACTTCTCGAAGCACTTGATAGCGTCGTGAATTCTGCCCATTGAGTAGTACGCAACGCCCTTGTTGTCCCAGGCCTCGACGTGTCCCGGGTCTAGCTCGGTAACCTTGTCGAAGTTGAATATTGCCTTCTCCATCTCGCCCAGCGTGTGCCAGATATGCCCCTTTAGGTTCCAGGCATCGATGTAGTCCTCGTCCAGATCGGTGGCTTTGTCAAGGGCGGCTATGGCCTCTGCGTGGTTCCCCTTCTGCGAGAGGGCACTGCCCCTGTGGTACCAGGCCGAGACGTTGTCCGGCTGGAGCTTCAGGACGGTATCGTAGCACTGAATCGCCTCATCGAACCTCTTCGCCTCAAGTAGTATATCGCCCCTGGTGTTCCAAGCTTCTACATGTTTCGGGTCGAGGGATAGGGCTGCGTCTATGTTTTTCAGAGCCTCTTCTGGAGACGCTTTGAGCTTCTGCAGTATGCTCCCACGACTGAACCATGCGTGGGCGTTCTTCGGATTTAGTTCCAGGGCCTTTTCGAAGCACCTCTTGGCCTCCTCATAGCGCTCGACGGCCATCAATGTGTTCCCCTTGTTCACCTGCGCGAGCTCGAAGTTCGGCGCGAGCGCTGTCGCCCTGTCGTAAGCCTGGAGGGCCTCTTCAGTCTTGCCCATGCGCGCCAAGGCGTTGGCTTTGTTATTCAGGGCTATCACGTTGTTTGGGTCGTGGGCGAGGAGCTGGTCGAAGCACTTTATGGCCTCGGTGTGCTTTCCAAGCTTCGAGAGGGTATTGCCCTTGTTCAACATCGCATCAAGGTGCCGGGGGTCGAGTTCCAGAGCCTTTTCAAAGCACTTCAGCGCTTCCGGAAGACGGTTCAGCCGGCTCAGCGCGATGCCCTTATTATTCCAAGGCTCTGCGTTCTGGGGGTCGAATTTTATTGCCTGGTCGAAGCAGTATATCGCCTCCTCCTTTTTGTCCATGTTCAACAGGGCGTTACCACGGTTGTTCCAGGCGCTGCCGTTCCGTGGGTCATAGCGGAGGGCGTTCTCGTACTGGGTGAGGGCCTCGGAATATTTCCTCTGGAGCATCAGGGCGTTGCCCTTGAGAAGAAAAACGGACACGTCCGGGACCTGGCTCAGCACCTCATCGAAGACCTGGACAGCCTCGGGCAGCTTCTGCATTCTGTAGAGGGCGTTGCCCTTGGCGTGTTTAGCAGCGAGCTGCTGGGCTGGGCTGAGCGGGGCCTCCTTGACCGCGAGAGCCTTGTCAAGAGTTGATACGGCCTCATCGAGCCTGTTTGCCCTGAGGAGAGCCAAACCCTTGTTGTAGAGCGCCTGCGAGTAGTCTGGCTTCAGGGCGATGGCGGCATCGTAGCATCGGATAGCTCCCTCCACATCATCCTTTGCATAGAGCGCCCAGCCTAGATTGTTGTATGCAGCCTCGCTCTTCGGGTTGAGCTTCAGGGCCACGGTGTAGCTTTGAATCGCGCTATCGAACTGCTTAAGGCGGGAGAGGGCGTTCCCACGGTTTATCCATACCGCCTCGTTCTCGGGGTTGGCGTCGAGCGCGAGGTCGAGATAGGGGACAGCTTCGCTGTAGCGGCCCATCTTCATGAATGCGAACCCCTTGGCGTGCCAGGGGGTCTCGTAGCCATCGACGGGCGCTTTCTTGCCCTCCCCGACATGGGAGGGCGGAGCGAGGAGGTGGGCTGCCCGAATCGCCCTGTCGTAGCTCTTTAGGGCCTCGTCATACCTCCCCGCTTTGGCAAGCTCGTCTCCTCTTGCTAGCTCGGTATCTATCCTCTTGATCATCCTTCGCTCGCGAACGTACAGAAGCACCCCGAAGAAGAGAAATATCAGCCCCACCAATATGATATTCATTCTAGCGCCCTCGTAAGAGCCATACCTGTAGGTTCCGCTGACTCCCTTGAGGAGGGCCTCCTCAAGAGGTACTATGGTCAGGAAAATAAGGCCCGTGAACCAGATGCTGTAGAAGCCCAGCCTCTCTTTGATGAGAGAGTTCGCCACCCAGACCACGGCCGCGCCGATGAGCAGGATCGCCGGTGCCCACCATGGCACAGCATTTAAATAGGTGAACCCGGCGGAAGGTAGTAGGGAGAGACCGATTATCAATCCCCCGCCCGCGGCGAGCGCCAGCGACCTTGTCCACCACTTGCTCGAGAGCTGCTTCGTGTTGGATAGCAATACAAACGCACCGGCTCCCGCCACGGCGAGCAGGAGCACCAGAAGCATCGTGTTGAATATCTCAAAATGGCCATACCAGAGATCCTGGAGCATCGGCAACTTCGCACAGATAATCGCAATGGCGGGGATTATCGAGACAGTGACGATGGCCTCGAGCACTGACCTAGAAACCTCTCCCAAGCGCGTGGGCCTCCCAATCGATAGCCTCCGCTCCATCTCCTCGACTATTGCATCTCTCGCGCTACTCTCCCGGGAGCCTTTTATCTCCGCCAACGCTCACGCCTCTATTTTATCGATTCCATCTGGGCCTGCGTTCCAGCCATCCGGTCGGTTCGCCCATTCCTTCTCCGTCACTTCTATACCCCTCTAGCCCTCAGATAAAGAGGGCACTCGCCATCCTGACTAGCCGCTTGCGCATGTCCTCGAATTCAATTGCTGTACTGCTTCGAAGAGCCTCCATCTTGATGCTGCGCCTCATCTCCTCTGGCAGCTCCTCGAGCAAATCTAATATAAGGAGCTCTACCATTATTTCCCTACGACGCCCCTGATTACCGAGGCGGGAGAGAAGACTGTTTATAACTTCGAAATGCTCCTTATCCATTAAACGCCGGCCCTCGTCCGTAAGTCGGTATATTACTCTCCGACGACTCCTCTCCTGCTTCTCCAGAGCCCCCTTGGCAACAAGCTCTTGGAGGGTGGCATACACTGTTGGCTCAGAGACCTTAAGTCTCTGCATGATCATTTTGACGAGTCTGGATGAGCGCTTGGGGCCATAATATAGTTCGGTCAGGAGCTCCATCGCAACCTCGGGGTTCTTTGAAATTGACTCTTCAGCGCTCATATCACTCCCCCCACACCCCCGGCCTTGGGGTTAGAGTGGTAGAGGCTAGAAAGTCTTTCTTCAATGACTACCTCTCCTCTTCTTGTTAGTTTGTACACTGCGTCCCCATTGATTCTATTTTTTTCTATGTTGAGAATTAATTGGTTTTTCAATAGAAAATGAAGAACTTCAACCGCCTCCTCATATGTTATCTTATGGGCGCGGATAATGTCGTCAAGAACTCTCGACCCCCGAATAGCCCCTTTATAAAGGTTACGGAGGGTGTCAAGGACGACGGGAGCGTCAATCTCTAGCTCCATCCATTCTCACCAAAGCCAAGATGGTAGTATTGCTTAATAATATTTTTGGTCAAGAATAGTTTTTGGCTTATTTTAGCTAAAGTATTATAAATAGTTTTTCTATTTTTAAGTCCTCCTACCCCTTTATTTCCTATGGAATTTGAAAATTATAAGTAGGTACTTATGGGTAAAAACTCCTTTTTTATTTGATATTTTGCCAAGATATATATATTGAACATCCTCCTTACTCGTCTCTGTCTATGATGAAAAAAACAGTCCAGAAGGAATGGCGGAGTGGGCAGGCATGAAGAGGGGATCTAATGATTTTCTTAAACACTGCTCTAATCCTAAATTAAATGATAAAAGCGTCAAGAAAAGACGTAGAAAATTATTTAATTTAAATGAAGATAAAACGATAGAAAAGAAATCTAAATCTCGTTATAAAGAATATTTTTATGGTTTAGTCAGGGATATCATTGTATCTGCGATTATAGTCTTTTCTGTTTTAGGCATTTTATTTATGTATTCTGGTGTGTGGCCGCCAATGGTAGTTATAGAATCCAGCAGTATGATGCATGGAAATGACAGTCAAATAGGCGTTATTGATACCGGGGATCTCACTCTTGTTAAAAAAATCAATAATCGACACGATATTGTGACTTATGTAGAAGCCACATGTAGAACTTCACCTAAGTATGGTGTTATGACTTATGGAGACTTCGGTCATGTGATAGTATATAAAAAAAACGGACTCTCTGATACTCCAGTTATTCATCGCGCGATCGCATGGGTTGAGTACAATAGAACCGCTTCATGCATGACTACTCACGATATCAGAGGAGATATACCAGATATTAATGTGTATAATGTTAAATTTTATACTATAAAAAATCAAGGATATAGAAAAGAGGATTTGACGATATCGTTTAATGTTATTTTTTCGCAAAAACAAGACAGTGGTTTTCTTACAAAGGGAGACCATAATATTCAAAAAGTTGACCAAGAATCTTTAAGAGTGAACGGAGCTTTAGTAGCTCCTGTTAAACTCGAATGGATTGTGGGTAGAGCAGAAGGAGAACTGCCTTGGTTCGGTCTTTTCAAACTTTGGGTCACGGGTCATCGCTCTGAGACTTTTCCAGAAACTAGTGTTAGAGGATTAATTATAACAATTGTTATTCTTGTAGTTATTCCTATCAGTATTGATTTTATTATTTCAATTTTGAAAAAAAGAAAAACAAAAAGAAAAGATCTACGAGCAAAACTAAAAAAGAAATACTAAATAATTTTCTGTTGTGAAGAAGTGAAATCCATTATCTCTCGAATTATTTCGTCTTCATATAGTACTCTTTTTGTATCTGGAACATTCACACTCAAAGTTATCTCTCTTGTTCTTCCTCCCCTGCCGAAGGAACGAACTCGAGCGCTAATTAATCCAAGCATATCTAGCTCAGAAATGAGATCCGTAATTCTTCTTTGGCTGACAGGCTGAATATTTGCCCTATAACATAATTCTCTGTATATATCGTATACTTCTCCAGTTGTTTGAATTGTTATGCTCTCTTCAGATTTTAGGATTATTCCATAAAGGAGAAGCTTCGATTGAGTTGGAAGTGTTCTTATGAGTTCCATTTGTACATCAAGCTCGATTTTGTCTTTTGCCTTCCATACATGCCTTTCAGTAACTTTAGAACACCTCTCTCTTTCTGCAAGCTCTCCAGCTACTCTGAGAAAATCAAGTGCCCTTCTTGCATCTCCGTGTTCTTGAGCAGCGAGAGCTGCGCATAGAGAAATAACAGAATCATCGACTGCACCATCTTCAAATGCTAATTGTGCTCTCTGCTTTAGTATATCAAAAAGTTCATGGGCGTTATATGGAGGAAAGACAAGGCGTTCTTCACCTAATCTTGTTTGGACCCGAGGGTCTAAGAATTCTGTGAATTTAGATTCGTTAGATATTCCTATAATACTCATTTTTGAATTTTTTAAATCTTCATTTAAAGTAGTTAGATGATATAAAACATCATCTCCGCTCTTAAATATAAGTTTATCTATTTCATCCAATACTATTAATATAATGCCTCTGGCATTATCTATTTTTTCTCTTAGATGATTATAAACTTTCTCAGTTGGCCATCCTGTGAATGGAATTCTCTCATCCCAGTCCTTAATAAACATATTTCCTATATTAGCCAAAATGCCATATTCCGTATCAACTATCTGACAATTTATATAAGTACAATGAATTTGCTGGAGCTGTGAATAAGCTTTTTTTTCTATCTCTTTTTGAATAAATTTTATGACTGCAGTTTTTCCTGTGCCAGTTTTCCCATAAATAAGAACGTTCGATGGTCTGCCACCTTTAAGAGCTGTAACGAGAATTGAAGCGAGCTGATCAATTTCTCTATCTCTATGAGGAAGACGATTTGGTACGTACTCAGGTCTTAGAACGTATCTATCTTTTTTAAATATTGGGCGAATATTCTCATCAAGATAGAGATCAAAGACCGTAACGTGGTCATCCATTATGTTTTCCTTTCCAGTCTCTCCATCTCTCATTTGGGTTTCTCCTCCTAGCCTTCTTCCTCCCCTTTCTTTATTGTGGGATAAGCGGAATGGATACCATTTTCAAATACTTTTCTGTTTGTAACAAGAAATTGTTTTCATGTAGACGATAATAACAATTCTTTACAAAATCGTTAGAATCTCCTATCTTAAAACTAATCAATCAAGTTTCTTTAGATTTCCACAGGAAATGAAGGGGTCCCTCTGCCCTTCTCTTTTGAACCACCCAAAAGTTCATTTAAATACGACTCATTATTCAAATCATGAAATCCACCATCAATAGGCAAGAACGTATAGAGAAGCCTTCAATGGTAAAAAAAAGAAAAAAGAAATCCAAATGTGAAATACTTCACTGGTCATCCGCGATATCATTTAATGCTCAATCAACAGCTTCTGTCCTAAGAAAGCTTCTTAATGAAATGGGTCTTAGCTTTAGAAGAGAACGCTCAGAAAAACCCTACTCACAACTCTATGCTATTGTCCCCATTCCAAAATTTGCATATGTTTTCAGATTCATTATCACGGCTCAACCTCCGCTTGTTATAGACCTCTATGACATTCATCCTTCCACCTCTGGAGCTCTATCTTTCATTGAAATTCCAGAACTTAATGATGAAAACATCGACCTAGCTAGAAATATACTCAGACAGTTAGCAAAAAGTCTCCCAAGGTCTCCATGGGAATTCACGTGGTTACAGAGAATTCAGCACGGACTTTTGAATCCAGATATCCTCAAAGCAAGAAATAATTGGCGAGCGCTAGGAATTTCGCTATGATTTCTCAGGGCTGTTTGGCCTTTTATATATATAAATCAAATTCGTTGGTGTGCCAAAAATCGGATAGCCTGCGGTAACGACGGCCAGCTCACCAGGAGCCAGAAGCCCTCGCATTTTTGCCTCCTCTCCTGCCAACCTAAACACTTCACTAAGTTCGCCCGGCATTTTAACGCATATCGGTATAACACCCCAAATCAAAGCAAATCTCCTCGCGATGCGCCTATTTTCAGTCAGCATCAGAATGGGAACTCGAGGCCTCAAGCGCGAAACCCTCATTGGTGTCGTACCACGAGCGGATGGCGTGACAATGACCGAAGCCTCGGGGTGTGTGGCTGCATCCATAACGGCCCTTGCTATCGCGTTCTGAAGGTCTCTCCTTCCTTCAGAGAGCTCAGGCCTCATCTCCCAATCCTCGTCCATCGAGGCTTCAGTTTCAACAGCGATCAAAGCCATGGTTTTTACAGCCTCAACGGGATATCTGCCGACGGCTGTTTCTTCAGAGAGCATCACAGCGTCCGTGCCGTCCAGAATGGCGTTGGCGACGTCCGTGGTCTCGGCTCTAGTCGGTCTAGGGGATTCAACCATTGATTTCAGCATCTGTGTAGCGGTGATAACCGGTTTCCCCGCTCCCCTAGCTCTTTTCATAACCTCCTTCTGCACAATCGGTATCTTCTCAAAAGGTATCTCTACTCCCAGGTCCCCCCGGGCTATCATAACGCCATCGGAAGCGGTCAGTATGTTCTCAAGGTCGGAGAGGGCTTCGGCCTTCTCTATCTTCGCTATCAAGGGTATCTGGGTGGCATGGGTCTCCAGAACGGCTTTAGCCTCCTTGACATCCCTCACCGTTCGAACGAAAGAGATTGCGAGATAGTCCAGCTCCTCTTTAACAGAAAAAGCGATATCCTCTTTATCCTTCTCGGTTACTGCAGGCGTCTTCAACCGGCTTGAGGGAAGATTCACTCCCTTGCGTGATGTAATTACCCCGCCACTCACTACTTCGCAAATGACATCTGTTGAATTTCGGTCGACAACCCTCAGCTCTACCGCGCCATCGGCCAGCAGTATGGTCTCATCGACCTTGACTTCGACCGGAAGGCGAGGATAGTTTACGGAGACCTCTGTCTCGTCCCCGGGTACGTCGCGTGTCGTGAGTCTGAATCTCTTCCCGGTCACGAGTTCAGCCCTGCCGTTGGCGAATTCTCCAATCCGAATTTTCGGCCCCCCGAGGTCCCCGAGCACGGCCACAATTCTCCCTTCCTTTTCGGCGGCCTCCCTGACCGCCCGGATGCGGGTCCGATGCTCCTCGTGGCTTCCGTGGGAGAAGTTCACCCTCGCAACGTCCATGCCAGCAGATATCATTTCCCGAAGAACGCTAGTATCTTCGGTCGCGGGGCCCAGAGTGGCGACGATTTTTGTCTTTTTTATTCTGGCTTTCCCCACGCAATCACCCCGAGAGGATTTTGGCGAGTTTTAGGAGGGAGAGATCCGGCTCTTTTCTTGAGTTGCATACCTGCTCGAACGGCGTTAGAACCACCTCGTTGCTTATCAACCCCGCCATCATGTTCTTTTTTCCATCGAGCAGAGCATCAACCGCCGCCGCACCGAGGCGCGTTGCCAAGAGTCTGTCGAATGCGGTGGGGGTTCCTCCTCGCTGAATGTGGCCGAGGATCGTCACGCGGTAGTCGAGCCCTGTCAATGTCTTGACCATGTTGGCGATTGCGAACGCGCCACCGGATTCTTCGCCCTCGGCCACAACAACGATATTCGAGAGCTTTCCCCTCTTCCGGTTCTCCTTGAGCATGCTAGCGAGTTCCTGAAGATTTTCCTTTACCTCAGGGACAAGAATCGCCTCGGCACCGCCAACGAGGCCAGCATGGAGCGCTATGAAGCCGCTCGAGCGCCCCATCACCTCTACAAAAAAAACCCTGTCGTGCGATATTGCCGTGTCCCTTATTCTGTCTATCGCTTCGAGGGCGATGTTGACCGCCGTATCGAACCCAATCGTGTAGTCAGTCCCGATCTGGTCGTTGTCGATTGAGCCTGGAATTCCCAAGACTGGGAAGCTATGCTCGGTTGAAAACTTGTGGGCTCCTCTGAAAGACCCATCGCCTCCGATGACCACAAGGCCCTCAATCCCGGCAGCGCTCAGAGCCTCAGCAGCCTTCAGTCTGCCCGAGGGCTTCATGAAATCCTTGGATCTCGCGGTCTTGAGAATTGTCCCGCCGCGGTTTATGATGCCCGCAACAGCCCTTGAGTCAAGGGGTACAAAATCGCCCTCTATCATGCCCTGATAACCCCGCATGATGCCGACGACCTCAACGCCTCTTGACAAGGCAGTCCTAGTGGCGGCCCTGATGGCGGCGTTCATGCCTGGAGAATCCCCACCCGAGGTGAGAATACCAATTCTCTTCATTTAGAACCACCTTTTAATATGCCATATCGCCAGTTTGACTTAATAATTTTTCATGGCGTATGCCGGCTCCGCGTGAAATCAACAGCCTCCGGACCTTCTCCTCAAATGTAATTTCAGTGGTGGCTATGCCGTAAGCTTCGCCTCTTCTCGGACGCGGAAATCGAGCGAACGTACAAATATCTCAGGCCGCTCCCGCCGGAGTTCCGGACATTGTGTGGGATACCCTCGGGGATGAATAGGGCGCGGCCGGGACCCATCGCGATTCTCCTCACCCGCGACCTGCCAAGCTCAACCGTGGCGGTGCCTTCGAGGACGATCAGCACCTCCTCCCTACCCTCCGTCACATGGGTTGCGGTCTCCTCGCCCGGTCTCTTTGTCTCGACCCGGCCCCTAAGATACCTCGAGTCCGGCGAGGTGAGGAGTTGTCCGCTCCTTGCCCTATAAATGTCCGTCTGTTTCGTTCTCATCGCCCCTCCACTGGCACGAAGCCCTCAATATCCATTATCGAGCCGCGCCGCTCCACCTTCTCCTTCAACCTGAGTCGGACTCGTATACCAGAACGAATTCCGGAGGGCTCCGAGAGCAATCTGTGGAGTAACACCGTGGACGCTCCCTTGAGTCGGACAAGGCCATATACCTCCGGCCTATCCAGAACCTCCCCTTCCGGTCCTCTACGGGCGACTGTGAAGGCGATCAGCTCCCCTTCGCTGGGGAGAGTGGTCTCTTTGCTCACCCTAACAAAGCACCTTTCGCAGAACCAGACCGGCGGAACATAAACGGTTCCGCAGCGCTCGCATACCGCCCCAGTGAGCTCCCCGTTCTCCCTGAGGTTTTGAAAGAACCGTTCTAGATGGGGTGGCATCGTATAGATGTATTTAACCGGAAAGCTGCCCCTTACTATTTTCACCTTATCCGCTCTCTCCACTTTTTTCGCAACCCCCATCACTCATCCCTCCTCCGGAGCGGCTCCGTGATTGCCTTGCCTGGGCCCGAATCTGCGCCTTCCTCAAACGGTTTGAAGTAGAGAATGTCCGTTATGTCCCCCTTCCTCTCCTCAGGGGGCCTCCAGACCGCCCGGACCCTCATGCCCACCCTCACCGCCTCGGGCGCGACCTCACCGAGGAGGTGGAGGATGCCCATGCCAGGGGACGCGCCGTCAAGTTCTATCACAGCGGGTATCTGGGGAGTCTTTTGCCTGGACGCGTCCGTTCTTATATAGCATATTGCGAAAGTATTTACGGTGCCGTGGTCCCGGACTGATACAAACTCGGTGAGAGGTATGAAGCACTGCTCGCAGAACATGCGCGGGGGCACCATTATACGCCCGCACGAGCTGCATCGGACACCCAGAATTCTTCCCTCCTTGAGGCCATTTAGATAGGTCCCGATCGCAACACCCGCGCTCCACGAGTAGCTAAGGCCTGGGTCCGAGGTCTCCTCCACTAATACTCTCCTCTCTCTCAGGTCCTCCTCGCTCAATGCCGTTCCCGCTAGCTCCTTTCCGGGTCTGCCCTCTGGCCCCGCCGTCGCTCTCTGGAGAAGCCGCTCCGGTCCTTTGGCTCCAGGCGAGGGCTTCGAGCTGCTCTGGCGGCCTAGGCCACACGCCGGAGCACGTTGTTTAGTGCTGGTCTTCGCCATTGCCTCAATCCCCCCTTCTCATAACCACTACGGTGCCCACCTGCATCAGGTCCCCCCACGCCTGAGCAACGCCGGTTCTAGCCTCCTTTTTTATCTGTCTCTTCCCCGCCTCGCCTCTTAGCTGCCAGAAGAGCTCGCAGAGCTTCATTACGCCGGTCGCCGCGATCGGATTTCCGACGCCGAGCGCGCCCCCCGAAGGGCAGGTGGGGAGATCCCCGTCGCGCTGAGTCACCCCCTCTCTGGTTAATATTGGCGCCTCTCCCTTACCGCAGAGCATGAGGCCCTCCATGTGATGGAGTTCCTTATAATCGAAGGGATCGTAGGGTTCGGCGAAGTCGATCTCCCTCCTCGGATTATCTATACGAGCCATCTTGTATGCCATTCTCGCTGCCATTTCTACATAGAGCGGATAGTAAAGGTCCCTGTCGGTCCAGTATGCGGTGTCTAAGCACCACCCGACGCCGTCAATAAAAACCGGCGTGTCGGTGTACTTCCGGGCGATTTCCTCCGAGGCGAGCACGAGAGCCGCGGCGCCGTCGCTGGTTGGGCTGATATCCAGCCTCTGGACTGGGTAGGCAAGTACCTCCGAGTTAAGTACGTCCTCCACCGTAATTTTCATGCCGAGCTGGGCAGAGGGGTGGTCGAGAGCATTTCTGTGATTCTTCACCGACACGAGCGCAATGTCCTCCTTTTTGATGCGGTGCCGTGTCATGTATCTGTTCATCTCGAGCGCGAAAATCCAGATCAGGTTGGGTCCCAGTTGCCTTTCTGTAAAGCTGTCGAAGATGGTCAGGAACGCGCCTTGGGGGTGCGGGTGGCAGGACGACATCTTCTCTTCACCCACCACAAGGCAGGTATCGAACATGCCCGAGGCAATGTGCCACCAGCCGTGAATTCCGCAGAAGACCCCTGTCCCACCGCCGACGTAGGACCTTGTGTAGGGCCTGCCAACCCCTCCGCTCCCGTTGGAGAGGTACTCCCCCTTCATGTGCACGCCGTCAAACGCGTCTGGGGCGGTGCCCTCGGCGACTGCTTGAATGTCTTTGAACTCCATCCCACAGGAATCGAGAGCCATCCGCGCCGCCTCAAATGACAGCTCCTTTCCAGTTTCCTTCGCCCTCCGCACAAACCTGGTCATTCCAGCCCCAATAACAGCCACCCGTCTCATCTCACCACCTCCTCCGTGCTCTCGCTCTCGCATCCCCTGCGCCCTTACCCCGGTGGCCGCCACCGCTCTTTTCCACCCGCGCTACGGTCTTCCTACCACTTACTCTCATCCTCCTTTCCACCTCCCCTCTTCCCTCATCGTTGGACAGCAGAACCACGGCGCCCGAGGTCGTCGGGACGCCCCTCCAGGACTGGACCAGAGCCCTCCTTGCGTCCTTCACCTGCCGGCTACCCGCCGTGCCTCTTAGCTGTTCCACTGCCTCGGCGAGTTTAAAGAGGCCGGTGGCATCGAGCAGGTGCCCGCACCCTAGGCTCCCTCCTGATGGATTAATATCGATTCGCCCCCGGGAAATATAGTTGGTGTACCTCTCCGGCTCGCAGATACCCAGCGCCTCCGCGTGCTGGACCTCTTTGTAAGCATAGGTGTCGTCTATCTCGCAGAGGTCAATATCCGCGGAGGAGTAGCCAGCCATTCTGGAGGCTTGCTCTAGGGCCAGCCGGGCATACCCAGCCTTCCCCCACTCCCTAGACTCTAGTGAGGGAGTCTCGTTGGCCCAGCCGATGCCATCTATCCATATCGGCCTCTCGCTCAGCTTCCTCGCCCTCTCCTCTGAGGCAATGACCACCACGACCGCCCCGTCCGCTGGAGCGCTGAACTCGAGCTCCCGAAGGGGAGAGAACAGCTCTTCAGAATTAAGGACATCATCCGGGCTAAGCCGAGATGGGTAGGCGGCCCAGGGATTCGATATCGCGTTCCTCCTGTTTTTTGTAACCACTTCCGCGCAGGCGCGGCGTCGAGCGAGCGATTCACCAATGAAAGCGGCCATCTCCAAACCCGCTATTGCGTGCGGGTTAATGCCCAGGGGCCTAGTGAGGATCGGGTCGAGGGCCATGGTCATGACCCTAAAAGGCCTTTCGACCTCAGAGAACTTGCTGTGGCTCTCCACCGCCACCACATCAACAAGGCCCGTCATTATCTGCATCGCTGCTGTGGCGACGCCGTGCAGACCCTCGTTCCCAATTGTGCACACCGGCCTTAGGGCTCCCCCGAGCTGGTCGGGGATGTACTCATCGAATATGCTCGTTCCCTCCCAGAAGTCCTCTGAGACGCCTATGAAAGAGTCGACTTCTTTCCGTGGGTCAAGGCCAGCGTCCTCGTAGGCCCTAACAGCGGCCTCGTACATGAGCTCCTTGTAGGACACCTCTGGAGAGAAGGGTCTCGGAACTGTTCTGCCGATTCCCACGACCGCAACCTTCCTCACCCATGACCCCCCTGGGCCTGAATTAGGAATCAGATATTTAATATGCTCGCGGTAAATGCTTATATTGCCGGTGCGAATGGGGGCAGGGGTGATTCGATGCCAAAGACACTAGAGGCGATCTTCCGCCCCCAGTCAATTGCGGTGATTGGGGCATCGAGGGAGAGAGGGGGGGTGGGGAGGGAGATTCTCCACAACATAATCAGCTATGAGTTCAGGGGTGCTGTCTTCCCTGTGAACCCTAGGGCCCACACAATATACAGCATGAAGTGCTACCCCAGCGTCTCGGCGATACCGGATCCGGTAGACCTCGCAATCATTGTAGTTCCCGCGCGGGTTGTCCCTCAAGTTATGGAAGAATGTGGCAGAAAGGGAGTGAAGGGTGCGGTCATCATCTCGGCGGGCTTCAAAGAGGTCGGAGGAAAGGGCGCTGAGCTTGAGAACGAAGTCGCCCAGATTGCGAAGAAATATGGAATTCGAGTTGTGGGCCCCAACTGCATGGGCGTGATAAACACAGACCCCGATGTGAGAATGAATGCCACATTCGCCATCACGATGCCCTTGGAGGGATCGATAGGTCTCATGTCCCAGAGCGGGGCTCTCTGTGCCACCCTCCTCGACTACGCTAGGGAGGAGCATATCGGCTTCTCCAAGTTCGTCAGCATGGGGAACAAAATGGACGTGAGCGCCAACGACCTTCTCGAGGCCTGGGGCGAGGACCCAACGGTTAAAATGATTCTGATGTACATCGAGAGCTTCGGCAACCCGAGAAAGTTCACGAGGATAGCTAGGAGGGTGACACGCATGAAGCCCGTTATAGCGGTTAAATCAGGCCGGACGCTGGCGGGGGCGAGGGCAATATCTTCCCATACGGGGTCTCTTGCTGAGGGCGACATCACCACTGATGCTGTCTTTCATCAATGTGGAATTCTGAGGGTGACATCAATAGAGGACCTCCTCGACTACGCAAAGGCCTTCTCAACTCAGCCCCTGCCCGCCGGGCCGAGGGTGGCGGTCGTGACGAACGCGGGCGGGCCCGGAATAATGGCGACCGACGCGGCGATCAGCTTCGGCCTCGAGATGGCCTCACTAGAAGAGAGGACGAAGAAGAACCTGAGGGAACACCTCTCGCCTGCGGCATCGGTCGAGAACCCTGTGGACATGCTGGCCGAAGGCACACCGGCAATGTACGAGACAGTACTCGACCTCGTTCTCCAGGACAGGAATGTGGACTCGGCCATCGTTATATTCGTCCACCCTCTAATGACTGACGCGACAGGTGTCTCCGAGGCCATAGACCGAGCCTGCGCGAGGCACGACAAGCCAGTTCTTGGGGTGTTCATGAATATCGAGAAGCAGCGCGAGGCCAGCCCCGGGCTCTCCCGTTGTAGAATTCCACTTTATATGTTTCCAGAGTCGGCCGCCAAGGCCTTGGCAGCCATGTATCAATACAAAAAAATTCAGACAAGACCGGAGGGTAAGATAAGGCGCTTCGAGGTGGATGAGAGAAGGGCGCGGGCGGTGATCGAGAGAGCGCGGAACGAGGGGAGGAAGTGGTTGCTGAGTTCCGAAGTCGAAGAACTTCTCCACGCCTACGGCTTCAGTACCCCCAGGAGTGTAGTCTGCAAGAGCGAAGAAGAGCTCATTAGGGCCGCTTCGGAGATGGGCTATCCCCTGGTGATGAAGCTCCTCTCACCAGACGTTATCCACAAGTCAGACGTGGGTGGTGTTCGCCCAGACCTGCGGAGGGATAACGAGCTGCGAGAGGCCTACAGGATGATTCTGGCGTCTTTTGAGAAATTCAGAGAGAGCCACCCCCGCGCGAAAATGGAAGGCGTGATACTTCAAGAGATGGTGAAGGATGGGAAGGAGGTCTTTATGGGCGTATCCTCAGACCCCAATTTCGGCCCGCTCATCGCATTTGGGCTTGGTGGGGTCTATGTCGAGGTCCTCCGGGACATCACCCTTCGCGTGGCTCCCCTGACCGACCAGGACGCTATTGAGATGATAAAGGGGATAAAGGGCTTCCCGATACTCAATGGAGCGAGGGGTGAGAAGCCCGTGGACATTGACAAGCTCTCGGAATGCCTGATGCTCCTCTCCCAGATGGTTTCAGATATTCCAGAGATAGTCGAGATGGATATTAATCCTCTGATGGCCTTCGAGAAAGGAAGGGAGTTCAAGGTCGTGGATGCGCGAGTGGGGATTGCCTGACCCATTTGAACCTTTGCACAAATCCAGCGAGCGGGTAGGAGGCGAGCCCTTGAGCCCCCCTGGCTTTTTGATGACCCTCGCCACGACAGCCTCCGTGCGGTCGCCACCCCGGGTGCGGCCCTACTCAGGTTCAACATGAGTTTAACCCACACGCAGGTCAACAGCGATATGGAGCTCAGAGGGGGAATAGCCTCTGACCCACCTGTGTGATATTTCCCGAACAACCCTTCCATTTCGCTCGACTGCCTTCCTGACCCCATCGAGAGCGGCCTGAATTCTTTCCCTCTCGACTATTATGTACAGATGAATCGCCCCTCCCGGCCTCAGGAGGGCCAGCCCAGTCTCCAGAAAATCGAAGGCGCTGTGGGGCAGGTTCATTATTACCCTGTCCGCCGGCGGTACGAGACCCGGTACCCTGCGTGCGTCGAGGAGGAGAGGCCTGACAGTCGAGACCCTGTTGAGTCGTATGTTCTTCTTCAAATAGTCTATGGCGATAGGGTTGATATCGACCGCAAGGACCTCCGACGGCTTCGAGAGCCTAGCGATCTGGATCGAGAAGGGGCCCACCCCGGCGAAGAGATCGATGACGCTATCTCCCTCCGCCACCAGACCCGCAACGCGAGCCCTTTCTGTCGCCAGCCTCGGAGAGAAATAGACCCTGGAAGGGTCGACAAGAAACCTCGCGCCGTGCTCGATATGCACTGTCTCCAGATTGCTCTCGCCCGCAATGACTTCTAACCTCCTTACACGCTCCTCTCCCCCAACTCCTTTGTCGAGAGCCACGGAGACGCACCCGGGCCGCGCTGCGAGAAGAGCCCTCCCGATCTCCTTTTCGAAACCGGTGAGTTCACCAGGAATTTTTACAACAATGACCCGGCCAATAACGTCGAACGCCCTTGGCAAAAATCGTCTTAGATGGCCAGGCACATCAACCAGCTCCCGGTAATCGCTAGGTCTCCGCCGGGCGATTTCAAAATCAGCTTCAATGAGCTCCCAGTGGGGTGAGGCTTCTACTCCAACCCCTCCTCCCCCCTCCAAAATCGGGAGGAGAACATGATTCCCCTCCCTCTTTATCACCAGGTCCGTACGGAGCACGCCTGCAGAGGCTAGGCTCCGCCTTGCCGCTTCGGCCATATTCTTCGGAACCCGCAGGCACAAAGACCTCACGGGGGCCATCGGCGCAGTGTATGAGAGAGAGGCGATATATCCTTTCCGAAGAATATCGCCAGAATCGAAAGAATTGATAACCAGAGAGGGCATCCGAGGGAGGGGAGAGCATGGGACTGAGTTTCATCGGCCTCGGACTCTTCGACGAGAAAGACATAAGCTTGAAAGGTCTGGAGGCAGCGCGCGCATGCGAATATCTCTTCGCCGAATTTTACACTGCGACCCTTTCTGGGACCACGGTCGAATCTCTTGAAAGGCTTCTTGGAAAACCGATAAATGTTCTGGTGAGGGAAGAGGTGGAGAGAGGGGACAGAATTCTTGAGCTGGCAAGGAGGGCCGAAGTCGGTTTCCTTGTTGTAGGTGACCCCTTCACGGCTACCACCCACATAGAGCTGAGAATTCGGGCGCACAGGGCCGGAATACCGGTCAGTGTTGTCCACGGCTCCTCCGTCTACACTTCGGTCCCGGGTCTCCTCGGCCTCCAGCACTATAAATTCGGTAGAACCACATCGCTTCCATTCCCGGAGAAGGGCTTCTTTCCGAAAAGCCCATACGAAGTTATAAGAGAGAACACCGCCCGGGGTCTCCACACCCTTGTTCTCCTAGATATTCAGGCGGAAAAAGGGCGGCTGATGACGGCCAACGAGGCTCTCGAAATCATGTTGGCGCTCGAGGCCGGAGAGGGTGGAGGCGTTCTAAAGGGTGAGAGGCTGGTCTGCGTGGTGGCGAGGGCGGGGTCGATGACTCCTGTGGTCAGGGCAGGGTCCATCGAGCGGCTCAGGCACGAGGGCTTTGGTCCCCCGCATCACACCATTGTGGTGCCAGGAAGGCTGCATTTCATGGAGGCGGAGGCGCTGGTCGAGCTGGCCGGAGCACCCAAAGAAATTCTTGAGGACCGGGGGCCGGGGCCATAGACTCCCGAATAATGTATGAGCCTGTATGAGCCTCTGGGAATTCCCTCTTGCTTCAAACGAATTGGCGCCTTCAATAGCTTGCCGCTCTCGGCCATCGAAAGTACTATTTCTTCAGGGCCTTGGCGTTGTCATAGGCCTTCTGGGCGTATTGAAGGGCTTTGTCCAGTCTTTTACTCCTGAAGAAGGCGCGCGCGAGCTTGAGGTGAGAACTCGCCTGGTTCGCCTCTACATTGGCCGCCGCGAGTTCCTTTATCAGCGCTTCCGCAGAGGTTATCAGAGCTTTCACGGTCTCCTCATCGGAGCCCTTCGCGACAGCTTCGAGTGTGGGTGAGGGAGGCATCAGAACCACCTGGGCGGTTGGAGGAACTGGGGGCGTGGCGACCTGTGTGGGGAGTTCGGTGGTGGCTCCGGCGCTCATTGTGAGCGGGGCCTCTGGAGCTTCGCGTGCCGCCACTGGCTCTGCGGACACTGCTGATGCAGCACTGACGAGAGCGGTCTCCTTTTCCAGTCTCTCCCTCTCGAGCCGTTCTTTTTCTAGTCTCTCCCTTTCCAGCCGCTCCTTCTCCATCTCCTCTCGGCTACGTTTCTCAGCCTCCTCCCTCTCCCTTCTGATTCTCTCCTCCGTCTCGCGTAGCTTCTCGGCCTTCACCCTCTCCTCCAGCTCCGCCAGCGCCCTCTCGACTTCCTTACGCGCGGCTGGGCTTCTGAATTTGGCCCTTAGAACGGAAAGCTCTTCCGGGTGCCTTCCCTCGGCTTCGAGAGCCACTAGTCGCGGGAGGAGCTCTTTGAGTCGGGCAAGCTCAGCTTCGTACTCTGCGAAAGCGTTCGAGATTGTTTCGAGGTCTCCGCTCATCGCCTCCTCAAGTGGGGAGGTGTCATAACCTTCGGCCCGGAGTGTGTCGATTCTTATCCTGAAATCGGCCCTCCTGCGCTCCGTTTCCTCCTCAATGGCCTGAATTTTGGCCTCAATATCGGCAATACGGGCAGGGTTACGGAGGTTGTCCGTTATAGCAGTTATCTGGGGGGTGAAGAAGCGGTCCAGTTTAAAGGTTCTCTCGGCGAGAACCGCGAGTTTCTTCATATCCTCCTCGAACTGCATGAAGGCCTTTTCTATGGTCGCAATGTCCGAAGTCATCACAGCGTCTAAAGCATCCGTCACCCAGCCCTCCGCCTTGTATCCGGCCAGCTTGTTCACGAACTCCTGCTTCTTCATATTCATCTTCTGCTCCACTTGTAGAAGCTGGGCCTCGATGTCCGGTATCCTGTCCGGGTCGTTGAGCATCGAGCGAATATTATTGATCTCCTCTACGAACACAGGATCGATAGAGGCAAGCCTCTCGCCGAACATTCTGAGCACCTCAATGTCTTCCTCATAGTGCATAACTGCCTGCTCCAGCGCAGCGAGGCTCTGGTCAGTAATCGTCTGGAAGCGGGCCACAGAGAAGCCCTGCTCCGCCCATTTCTTGATTCTGGCGAGCAGCTCATCTCGCTTCGCCGCCGCCCGAGCCTCTAACTCCACAATCCCAGCCTCGATTTCAGGGATTGCATCGGGGTCATTGCAGCGGGCCTTGAGGGCCTCGGCCTCGGCTGCAAACACCTTGTCCAGCTGGTCGCATCTCTGTGCGAGCGTGGCCAGATGCGCCAAATCATTTTCGTAGCACTCGAAAGCCATCTGAATGTCGTCGAGGCTCTCACCAATAACGGCCTCGAGCCTGTCCACAGAAAGCCCCCGGGCCCTGTAGCCCTCGATTCTTGCCCTGTACTCCGCCCTCTTCTCCTCCTGGGCGACCAGCTGCCTGTATTTCTCTCTGGCGCTCTCGAGCCTCTTCTCTATTCTGGCGATGAGCTCGGATTGGAGCGCGGGGTCGTCGAAGTCTGGGGGGAACTCCTGGGTCTGAGGAGGAGGGACGGGGGGAGCAGCGGGCGCCTTGGCAACCTTTGCTTGCTCGAGTTCCTTGGCCCGGGCCTCCAATTTCGCCTCGCGCCCCGCTAGCTCCTGGAGCTTCAGGGCAAGTTCCGCCTCCTTCTTGCTCAACTCCTCCTCTTTCTGCTTTAGGGCGGTTTCCCTCTCGCGGACTACGTCCTCGCGTGCCCTGAGCTCATCCTTCAGCTTTTTCCTAATCGCCTCTTCTAGCTCGCCTTCCTCCGTAGTGGGCGCCGCCTCTTTCTTTCGCTTGAAAAGCCCACAGGCCACAGGAATGAAGTATGCGCCGCGCATGAGTTCCAGCCTCCATCAATGTCCTATGCCCTCTCTCCTCAATTGTTGAGCATTGTATTTAAGTTTTGGAAGTCTGGAGCGGAGGCATGGGCCCAGGCCGAGCAACGTCCATTCATACGACCAGGCTCGATGGGGAGGGGAGCCTGTATAAACAATATCTTTATTATCACAATCGAGGTTGTTGAAGAAAATGATACTGGTGTGCGGGGGTGGCCGAGCCAGGTAATGGCGCAGGACTTAAGATCCTGTTCCGTAGGGAGCCGCCGGTTCGAATCCGGCCCCCCGCAGAGCGCTTTTTCAAGAATGGCTCCAATGCTCGCTCCACTTGTAGGTTTACCACCATCCAGTCTCTCCACTACTTATTCGTGTGAATTCTCAGCCATCGCCCCCGTCCAGATCAGCCTTCTTTTGGTCAGGCTCGTCCCCGCTCGCCAGCCCCTTCAATATTTTTCTCTGGAGCAGGACAATTACCGTTAGAATGACGAGGAGCGGAATCAGCACCATCAGGACAAGGAGAGCCACCGGTCTCCACTCGTTGTCCCCTCTCCCGTGTTGTATGGCCGGCAGAACCGCGACCACCACAGTAGCCTCTGCCCTGTTTCCTTCATTGTCGGTGATTGTCAATCTCACCGTGTATGTGCCGGCCTCTGTGTAGACATGGGCGAGCACGGGTCCATGACCCACCGTTCCGTCCCCAAGCTCCCAAGTGTAGTTTACTATCTCACCATCGTCCCGGCTTTCTCCCGCGAATAGGACCAATTCCTGACCCACCCGCGGAACTCGGGGCCTGAGCTCAATAACGGGAATCGGTGGCTGGAGGGGCCCGGTCCCGACCTCGACCACCCACTCATGAAAATCCTCGAGAGCCCCATCAGAGACAAATACGGAGAGTGTATGAAAGGCTGGCTCAAGCCCATCGCCTGCGAGCCTTATGGAGTTGCCCTTTGCGCCAGTGACGGGTGCCCCGTCAAGCTGCCAGCTCACCTCAAGCAGATCCCCGTCTGGATCCACTGACGTTATAAAGAACAGCCTCGCCTCCCCCCTCTTAAGAGCGACCATGTCCCCAACCGGTATCCAGCTCGATATCCGTGGGGGGTGGTTCACGCGCAGGGTCCAGTTCCTGAAGACGATGTTCTGCCCATCGCTCACGATGGCGCAAATGAGTTGTGTGCTGGGGGACTCATTCGATGTCAAGACCCTGTGGGAGAATGAGCCCCATCCAGCAGCCTCACCATCGACGAGCCAAGAGACTGTCAGCGAATTCCCATCCGGGTCAATGGCGGATATCCAGAAGTCCACAGCCTCCCCTGCGTTCACTTTTGGCTCCCCACGGGGAAGAGAGTCCACGACCACGGGCGGTGCGTTCACATCAATCACGCTCACGCTCCAGCAGCGGGTGGTCGTGGCCTCACCATCAGAGACTGCGGCCCTCACCTCCTTCGTCCCGGCAGACCTATAATCCGGCCGCAACGTAAAATCATAAGTGTTCACGGCTACCAGAGCCCCGCAATAATACCACATCAAGCTCAGGGCATCTCCGTCCGGATCCAAGCACTGAATCGAAAAAGCGAGTTCCTCGCCTTCATATACCGAAACGCTCTCCCCCGCGGGCAGAGCAAGCACGATTACGGGGGGCCGGTTAAGGTTGCGAACTGAAATATTCCAGATGTATGAGCTTAGATGGCCATGGCCGTCACTGACTGTGCAACTGGCCTGATGTTCTCCGGCGGAGGAGAAGTCGGGAGTGTAGTGATATAAAGGAAGGCCATGTGGAATATCCTCGCCGTCCAGCCGCCACCTGAACTCCAGCGAATCGTTGTCCACGTCGAAAGCGTTGGCAACGAGAGTGACCGTCTCTCCCTCGGCCATATCGAAATCGCCAGCGGGCCACCAGTTAACGATGGGGGGCGCGTTCACATCCAGCACATTGACGCGCCAATTGTGGGAAGTTGAGCGGAATCCGTCCCAGATTCTTACCATGACCTCGTGGATGCCGGCGGATGTGTGTGTGGAGGTGTAGTTGTATCGGTTCCCACGGACTTCATCAATGAGAGCACTGTCGAGGTACCACTGGGAGCGGATTCCCAGCTCACTCACGGGGTTGAGAACCCTGAACGAGAACTCCTGGGTCTCGCCCTCCAGAATGATGGGGTCCCTTGCAGGGAGGAAGGTCACTTCAAGAGCCTCACCGACAGTTCTCTCGTCGGGATTGGAGAAGAGATAAGCCTTCCCCTTCCCGCCCTCGCCGGGGGCCCCCACGAGCACTTCAGCACAGCCATGACTATCGATATCTGCCGCGAAAAGGGAGGAGCCAAAAAGGCCTTCCGGTCCACCCGCTTCGAGCCTTGCGTCGGCTTGGTCTGCCCTAGCGTCGTTCAGCTCCGGCGTACCGTTGAAGAGGTACACGCACCGGGCGCCGGGTGCCCCGATGAGGAGATCCCTCACTCCATCGAGAGAGACCATTCCCGAGGCGAGCGCCTCCCCGAAACGGCTGTTGGAGGCGGTGCCTGATATTATTGCGCGGGCACGTGTATGGTTTAGGAACGATTTCAGGCCAGGCCCCCCGCCGAATACATAGACCGCCCCGCAGCCCTCGCTAGCGTTCGGAGCCCCCAACGCAATCTCCCCGTAACCATCGCTGTCAAGATCCCCGAGAGGGGCTGCGCTCGCTCCGATATTGCTGAGTGCGGGTCCTGATATCGTTACGCTGGGCGACGCTGAGAAAGCGAGCACCACATACACCACATCGAACTCCACCCAATCGTCCCTGCTACCTCCATCGTTGTTGGTGAACTCAACCTGAAGCGAGCTCAAGTCGCTGATTTCGACCACACCCGCTCCGGTGAGATCGAGCGGGCCCAGGAGGGACTCGGTTGGGGTGTACCAGGGCTGGAGACTGGTGTTTGTAAGTGGTCGAGTGGGAAGGGCGAGTCGGATGGGATTGGCGCCACTGTAGTACTCATACCATGTGCCGGTTCTCGTGCGGAACGAGCAGAAGAGGAAAGCGGCGTTCAGGACGCCTTCGAGGCCAGAGGTTCTGAACCCGTTGAGCCACATCACCCTGCCCTGACCAACTCTGTAGTACTGATTGTCGTCGCTCTGGAGGCTCTCTATTGGCTCTCCAGTTGTGTCTCCGGCAGCTTTTGCCGTTGGTGTGATGCTGGCCCACTTCAGTCCATACACCTCGCCAAGCATAGGGTTTCCGTAGTACACGAAGACCCTGTCGTCATCCCCTACGACAATGAGGTCGCACAGGCCATCGCCGTTGAAGTCGCCGCCTCCTGATACCAGATTTCCGAAGCCGGGGGAGCAAGGGCTGTACAAAACAGCGTCCGGTGTGTGGAGGGGCGTGATGAAGAGCGTGATGTTGTCGAAAAGGACATGCAGGTACTCCGCGGGATGTGACCAGTCGCCCAGCTTCGCGCCGAAGTCTAGATAGTAGTAACCGGGGGCCGAGAAATATTTTGTCACTTCAGAAAAGAAGTGGCCCGAAACCCTCCGGTCCATCCCGTCCCCCCAGTCGTAGAAGTAAATCTCTGGAGTACTGTCGGATACAGAGTCGGGCCTGTCGTCATCCTGAGGCTGGCTGTCTGCGTCGAGGCTCGAGCCAAGATGATATCTTCCAGTTGCGTTGGAGATGCAGGCTTTCAGCCAAGCAACCTCTCCGTCCCAGGCCTCCAACCCCGCCTCGTCTAATATCTCCCAATCGAAGGCGAGTAGGGCGGTGGAGCCGTTCCGAATCTGCGAGCACATCTCCGCAGTGATGAAAAACTCGATGCCAAAGCCCCCACTCACGGGAACATTGTTGTTCCCAGCTCCACCGCCTGAAGACACCCCTCCGAGGCGCAAATGCAGCGCGGCCTCGTTTGCGCCGTCTGGTAAGAGGAATAGAACATTCGGGTCGGCTCCCCCGTAGATGTTCCGCTCCCAGTCCCAGCCGTCGTCGTCACCGGAGAGCGTGAAGGTATTGCCGGTGGAGTTAAGCCCGGAGGTGAAGTCGAGCGGCTGGGGCCAGTCCTGGGGAAGTTCCCAGAGGTCTGGGTAGAGAGTCCTCCCCGAAAGCCTCCCTCCAAAGTAGACCCTCGCCTCGCCCGACCAAGATGCACCTGGCACTCCAAGGGCAAAATCATCAAGGCCGTCACCGTTCAAATCTCCGGGAATCGAGACCGACTTGCCCACTCCCTCGCCAGGCTGCGAGCCAAGAATGGTCACATTGGCGAACTCAGCGGAACAATTGCTGAGAGACCCGCCAAAGAAAACGAACGCCGCTCCCCTCTCTCCCATGTGTCCCGGAGCGCCGATCACTATGTCGTCCACCGAGTCGCCGTTTATGTCCCCGCCTCCCGAGATAGAGCTCCCGAAGAGAGCGCCGGAAATGGTCCCGGTCAACACAACATCCGCCAAGCCCGCTGAGAGAGCGCTGGGCGAGGCCGACACAGGCCCATAGAAAATATAAACGGCGCCCGCGTCGTTTCCGCTGAGGTCGCTCCCCGGCGCCCCGACGCATATGTCCTCGGCGCCATCACCGTTGACGTCTGCGGCAGCCAAGGCGGCCCCGAAGTTATCACCGGCTCGGGCCCCGGAGCCCTGGGATAGCTCTACGAGTTCCACTGCTGCAAGTGGGGCACTCGATGTGGAGATGATGAGGAGAAGAGCAAAGGCCCCGGCCTTCAGGCGCATTCAATCATCCGGCCGCTGATGCGACGACATTAAAGAAGAGGCCCAGCATAAATATATTATGGTCGTGTTTATATTTTATTTCCGGCGAAAGGAGGATGAGGCGAGTATTATTATTCGGAAAAGGAAAGAAAGCGGCTGGGGGCCCACTCTACATTACCATCGCCTCCGTCGTGGCCCTGACTCTTCTCGAAGCGATTCCTGCAGGTGGCAGTGGCGGACCGGGTAGCGGGGTCGTTACCACATTCTCAACCGGGTCCGCTGAGGCCACGATCTATTTTCCTCAGTACCAAGAGGAGGCCCTCGCCTGCATCACTCTACCCAGAAGTGTCCATATCCTCTCAGCCTCCCTCTGGATTCGCGGCCTCCCTGGGAGGGGTGGGGAGTATCCCTCGCGCCCCACCCTCGACCTTGGGGCGGACGGGAACGTGGAGTGGGCCTACAGTGAGGAAGGAATTGGCGGTGAGATGGGGAGGCAGGTGGAGTTTATCGATGGAAAGGCCGAGGCTGTTTGTGCTTTTCCGTCCGAGACCGGCACGACCGGCCGCGTTTCCATCCTCCTTCCGAGAGGTGCGCGCATAACCTCTGCGTCCATGGAGCTTCTGGGGGAGGAGCGGTGGGTAAGGTCGTGGGAATACGATTTCGAGGTCCCTACGCCAAGGCTTCTTGGGTGGAGCCCGCGCCGGGGTGGTTTCATCGTTCTGACCGGCGATACGCCAGAGATGGCGATTTCGCTCGTTGAGCCGTCTACAGGCTCCGTGTCGCCTGTTGGGAAGGTTAGATTTAACGACTCCGGCCCCATCGAGGCACATTATGATTCACTCAGCGACATGGTCGCCTTCTTCCGACCGAAAGGGGGTGTTCTGCTATACAATCTTACCACCGGTGCCTCACGGGAAGTCTTCACCGGCCAGAGGGCGCTCGAGCTCACCATAATTTCCCTGAGGGGCGGCTGGTTGGTTGGAGCCGGCCCGGGATGGGTTGCGGCGGCGAACACGCTCACCGGAGAAATTGTGGAGCCCACGGGCCTTTCCCAGAGCATGCCGGGCTTTCCTGCGGCACTTGACTATGACCCCTCCACACGGACCGCTTTCGTGGCCTCCACTCTCCAAAGGGGATGGTGGGCCGTCTCGCTCGTCCAGCTGGACAGAGGAGATGTTCGCTCCCATAGCTACCAGTCTTCTAACTCAGACCAGCCGCTCTCGATGGTTCTCCTTCCCGAGACTAATAGGCTTTTGGTTGCCATGAGCTCGTCATATTCCGGCCGAACCCAGCCGGCCGCGCCAGTCCTCGAGATTGATTCCCTGAGCTGGGCCCAGTCGGAATTCAGCCCATTCCGCGACACCGGGGCCTCCCTAGGCCTCGTCTTGGAAGGAGGAAGAGTTGCCGGGCTTAGCCCCTCCAGCTCAGGTATTGCAGTGACTGAGTGCGACCTCGCCGAGGAGAGCTGGATACGCCACCTTATAGCGCTCCCCGAAGGGGATAAGCCCACCTCTTGGGCCATGGATGGAGGGGGCGGCAAGATGCTCATCTATGGCGAAAGCACCGGCCTGTGGCTCTTTGAGCTGAGGGCTGGGAAAGCCAGCCGCGTTTTTCTTAATGAAAGTTGGGCAGGAGCCGCAAGGCGATTGGAGTGCTTGGTTCCCTTGAACGACAGCCTTATCCTCGGGACCCCTCAGGGTTTGGTTGCCATCAATAGGACCACTGGGGAGCCGAAATGGCTCCTAGATTGCGGCTCAGTAAAGGTCATGCAGCTTGTCTCCGGCCGCCTTGCTGTGGGCTCTATGGACGGCTGGAAATTCGATAAGGATTACGGCCACTGGAGGTTCTTTAAACTCAGGGTAACGTTGCTCGAACTTGGTGCAGCCGGAGCTCCCCTGAGCAGTAGGAGTTACTTCATGGAACTCCTGCCCGAGTATTGGGACTGCCGGCCCACGGCAGTGGCGCTGGACCCCTTTAAAGAGAGAGTATTCATCGGTGTGGCCGGCGAGCACACAGCCTCCGGCCTCTTCGAGTTAGAGCTGGTGAAAGGCGAGTTCACAGGCATCGAGACCCCCACCCCTTTTCTGAGTTCCCTCCTCCTCAACCCCTCCTCGGGAACCCTTTTCGCAGGCTGCCGCAGGGAGGGAGGGGGTCTCTATGCAATCAACCTGTCCTCCGGGCGTACCCACCTCTACTCACCTGCCTCCGTCCCGGCCCTATTGAATACGGAAGTAACCTCAATGTGCCTCGACGAGCGGGGCAGGCTCATCATCGGCCATGGCGCTTACTCTCCGGGCTCCGGAGAGTGCATCGGAGGCCTGACCGTATTCTCACCCGGCATGGGCAGCGCAACCTATGTTCATGCGGGAGAGGGCTTCCCCCTCTCCAATCTGGACGTCGTTGCCGTTGTGCGCGATTGTTCTGCAGGAAGGACTTTTCTGGCGCTTGGTTACAGCAGCCAAATAATCGCCCTTGATGCGGCATTCAGACCGGAGCCCTTCAGCGAGCCCGCCTACTTCGGTAGCTCTTACATAACAGGCGGCCGGAACCTCATTTGGGAAGAAACCACCCGAACCCTTTTTGGCGCAGCGAAAGGGGTAGGCATCGCTTATCGATGGACGGGAGACTACCCGGAGGGCGTGACGGTCGACGTTGGGGGGGATGGAGAGCCCGAGTGGAGCTCTGCGGGTCCGCTGGGGCGTGTGATTCTTACGGGGCTCGAGAATGCTTTCCAAACCCGGCTTGACAGTGTCGGTGGGGGCGACGAGGCTGTCGAGGTGGAACTAGTGCTCCACTCCTCTCCCGGTATCGTCAGGCTCCGTGAGCTGTCCATCACATATGAGTTTGCAGTGAGGGTGGAGCTGACGGAGGCCCTCCGGTCTCTCTTGGCCACGCAACCCCTCCGGGGCGATTTCTGTGCGCCGGTTCGATTGGGTGCGAAGGGGGGAGGATTACTCCTTTTCAATCTTTCGATCCACTATCAGACAAACAATGCACCAGAATTCAGGAGACACCCAGAGCTGAAGGTCGACGCCGCTTCCCCCAGCCCCACCTTTTTAAACCTGACCCCTCTGTTTAAGGACGACCACACACCGGCTTCCAACCTGACCTACGAGCTCCTTACGCCCTCACCGGCCACCGGGGTGAGTGTCTCGGTCGTTTTTTCAAATTATCTGATGATAGAGGCGCACAACACCCCCTTCCGGGGAAGGATGAAGGTCGTAGTGGAGGCCCGGGATTCATCGGGGCTCTTGACCACCGGTGAGCTATGGGTTGTGGTTGTGAGGTCTGGGGAGTATATTCCCCCGCCCCCTGCATATGGTGTATTTGTTTGGGCTGCGGCGGCAGTTCTTTTAGTGATTGGGGTGTGGGCCATCCTGCTTTTCTGGAAAATCCAGAGGCGCAGGGATTAGGCCACCCCGGGGGTGGTCTCAGGAGGCCTCAGGGGGTTCCAAACCTGCCGGAGGGGCGTGGGACCGGGAACGACGACCGGCAACGAATTCTTTAAAAACCGTCCAGATGATAGGGTTTCGGGGGCGGGGCCGGTTTGTATGTCTACAGCTCCAAGGTGACATGGACCGAGGGACGAAAGGGGAAGGTCGCGTGTGGCAATGGCTTCAAAGGAGTTTTCTCTGCGTCTCCCGAGTTTCAGGGCGAGACCGGTGCGCTCACACCCGAGGACTCGTTTGTGGCCTCAGTCAACATGAGCTTCACGCTCGCCTTTCTCCGTTTCGCCGAGAAGGAGCAGGTCGGGCTCAGGGCCTTCGAATGCAATTGCAATGGAATCATGGACAGAACGCTGCCCCGGATTGCCTTTAAAAGGGTGGTGATTCACCCTCGCGTCGTGGTAGCCTCCGATGAGGACATCGCTAAAGCGGAGCGCTGCCTTGAGCTCGCGCAAAAGCACAGCGCGGTGGTTAACTCCGTTAAACCAAAGGTGGTTATGGAGTACAAAGTCGAGCTCGAGAAAGAGACAGAGAAGCGGGAGTAGAGGGGCCGAAACAGTGGGGGGCGCTGTGCAGTGCAGTCAAGTTTCTCTCGACCCCGCACCGCCTAGATGATTCCAATCTCGCTGAGCTTTTCGGGGAGGTAGTTGTCGGTGACGAAATTCAGGCCGTACTTGGCGAGTGCCTGCTGCTCGGACTTCTTGTTGAGCTCGAGCTGGAGCTTTATCTCGTCCTCCCACATGACCTCCCGGCCGTCCGCCTTGCGCGCAAGTACCTGCCCCTTGAACCGTGGGTCGGTCAGCTCGGCCTTGAGGGCCCTGATGTCCTGGTCGTTGAGCTTATCTGATGGGAGTTCGTAGTTCACGATGTCCGATGGGGTTACGCCGACGAATTGGGCCTCTGGGGTCGCCAGAAACTCGGAGATGTGTGCTGTTTTGATGGCGCCGTAGGCGACCGAGGCGAATATGCGGAAGGACCAGGGGTCGCCGTCTGTGAAGACCACAACAGGCAGACCGCACTCCTCGTTCAGCCTCTTGATCAGCCTCCGTGTGCAGCGCGCCGGCTGCCCTTTGAGGTGGACGAGGATGGCGCTCTCCTTCTCGTCGAAACCGTTTTCCGCGAGTCTGTCGAACATGCCGCCGCACTCTATCGCTATCACGAACTTTGCGTCCCAATCGAGAAACTTAAGCTTCTCCTTCTCGACATTGTATGGAATTCCATACCCTCCATCCCCGACGTCGTCCCGGCAATTGATTTTCTTTCTCTCGCCCTTGCGGTTGACCTCCTCTATTGTTATGTTCCCTATAATGGAGGCCCCGTTCTCCTCGGGCCTCAGCCTCATCGCCTCCCTCATCTGTCCCGTTTTTATTTCGAGGTCCTCAACAAGCCTGTCGCTCTCGTCCTGGTCGTGGAACTTCGCCAGCCCCCAGCCTTCGCTTATGTAGTACATCTCCCTAAGCGTCGAGGACTTGCCCTCACTGAGCATCCTCTTGATGAAGTCGACGGAGTACATTGTTCTCGCCAGCATATAGGCCCCGTCTAGTGTTTTAGCACTTCTCGTGGTCAAAAGGCTCCCGTACTTCCAGACCTGCTCCTTCTCTGAGAACCTTATATTTCCCTTGGTTCTGGTCGGCAAGGATATCGCTGGAATCTGGGCCGCTGCGAGTCTCTCATAGACCTCCCTCGCGAGCTCCTCCAGCGACGCTACGACGTCGGTCCCCTTTGCCATAAACCCGTCAATGCTATGCGCCCTCTTCGTCCTAGGCCTCATGGACGCTCACCCCAGCTTTTAATCCTCGTCACCCATCTCGTCGCTCTCCTGCTCAGCCCCGTTATCCTCCTGGGGCTCATCCTCGTTCCTAATCCCTTCCTCTCCCTCCTCCGCCTCCTCCTCCGTGAGCTCCTTCAGCTTTCTCTCGTAAGCCTCCGGGTCCCAGGGCTCGGCGCCATTGACGAGCTCAGGGTCGATGTCCTTGACATAGAGTTCGCACTCCTCGAAGTCCTCTTTGTCGAGACCCATTAAGTCAAAGCGAAGCTCCAGCTTCTCCATCGTGCCAAGGCCTCTCAGCTCCCAGGTGATGACATGATTGTTCACAGACTCCGGCTTCGGGCTGAAGTTCTGAACCAGGGCATCCGAGGGAACCACGCTAAGGAGCCTGAACCTCTTCCTTGATGGCGTGAAGTTAACGACCTCAATCCTCACGTGGTGAAGCTTCTTTGGCGCCTCGTACTGAATGTCCTCCCTCACCAGCACGCTGTTCATGATTTTTGCCACAACCGGCTCTATCGGAGGGACCGGCTTCCCCAGCAGATGGGCGGACTTCTCCGCGATTATCGGTAGGAGCTTTCTTATGATTTCTTCCTTCTCCTTGAGCTTAGCGAGCCTCGCCCTTTTTTTAGTGAAAACCTGCATCTTTCGGGCGCACTCCCGCACGGCCAGCTCCACCTCTGTCAATATCTCGGGGACGTCCGCAATCGCCTCTTTGGACTCCGATGTGAACGGAATCTTGGTGCAGGCGACATGGACCAGAATTAGCACTGGTCCGATAGGAATTCCCTTACCGCCCTTCTGCTCTAGCCCATATCTCCTCCAGTCTATGTTCTCAATGGCGTGGGTGATGGCGCAGCCGCCTTGCTGGAAAAGGAGGGGGACGCGGTTGGCGAACCTAAGAATCGTGGCCGGCTCATCCTTATTTAGCGAGCCGCCATACATCAGCCCAGCCTCCACTTGGAAGGGGTTTCCGGAGTAGACCGAGGGCGGGCGGGTGTGGGTTACAACGAAGTCTGCGTTTACGTCCTTCTTCATCCCTTTTTTTATAAGGGTCTCACCTATCGGGGAGAGGCAGTCGGTCGGCGGAGCCATCAATTTGACAGCTCTGAAGGCCTCCAGCACCCTTTTTGCGCTTCCGAGGTCGAGCTCCCTAGGCTTGAGGTTTTCGGCGACCCCGGCTTTCTCACATATCTGCCGGGCCTTGTCCAGACTCACCCTTGAGAAGTCGTTGACGAGGAAGGAAGTCATCTTGTGGGCCTCGGTCTCCTTTGCCATCTTGAGAAGGGTACCGAGCTCTATGCCCTCTGGATGCGGCTTTATCTCGACGCTTGGCGGGGGCATTTTCTCGGTGGCCCTGTCAAAAATGGTTCTAGTTCCATCGGGCTCTATCAGGATGATTCTGGCGTGGGGGTTGACGATGGCGGAGCTCCTCAAATAGTCGTAGACCGACTGCTTCCCTCTGATATATCTGGCCTTGATTGTGAACTCGACCCTAGTGCCGTGCTCGATCTCACGGGGCGGACCCGCCTCCACCCCCCCGCTTGTGTCCTTCCAGAGAATCACCTCTTGTTTGAGCACTTCGGGGGCGTTTTTCTTAGTGTCGAGAATCAGCTCCATGTACTGTGCTGGGTGGTCAGGCCCGATTTTAGAAATCACCTTAGTCGGCTTCCCCGTGGTCAGCTGGGCATACATAACGACCGCGGAGATACCGATGCCCTGCTGGCCCCTGGACTGCCGGATGGCGTGGAACCTCGAGCCGTAGAGAAGCTTTCCGAAGACTGAGGGAATCTGGGCCTTCACGATTCCGGGGCCGTTATCCTGCACGGCCACCGTGTACTCCCCCTTCCCGGTCTCGTGTATCTCGACTAGAATTTCCGGAAGAATACCGGCCTCCTCGCAGGCGTCCAGAGAGTTGTCCACGGCCTCCTTGACCGATGTAAGCATCGCTCGCGTCGGGCTGTCGAAGCCGAGCAGTTGTTTATTCCGTTCGAAGAACTCAGCTACCGATATCTCCCTCTGCTTCTTCGCCAATTCCTCGGCGATCGGTGTTCCTGCCATCTGCGCTCTTCCTCTGACCCAAGATATAGCAATCCTCTCTCATATCTATTATGTTTCTCTTTAAAGTCGAATCTTTTAAAATCCCAGAGAACCTGAGAATTTATTCCGCACAGGGTTGCGGGACCCTAAGTCAACTGTACCCAGCCCTCCAGGGCCAATTCCTGCCCCGCGCGGGTTCTATGGGGCGACCGGAGCTCAGGAGGGGTCAGCCGCCCGTATCAGACCGTTTCCACTCCAATATTATTAAATACAGTTTGAGCGTTATTTCTCTTCGTAACGAGAGGGATTGTGATGGGCACAAAGTCATGGGTGGTAATCTCCATGCTCATGGCCGGAACGGTCCTTTTCCCGCTCTTGGAGGCGGAGGGGCCGAGAACCCCGGATAGCGACAACGACTTCGACTTCGCCACCCCGGTCACCGATGGTGTCCCGGTGAGCGGAAACGTGAACTCGGCCGATGATGTTTACGACTATTTTAAAATCGATAACGTCGCATCAGGGCAGACGCTCAAGGCCGTGCTGAGCTGGAGCAACCCATCCGCCTCCCTTAACCTCAGCATTTATAACCCCCTCAGGCTGAGGCTGAGCCTCATATCCTCAGGCACACGGGCCAACACCATTCTAGCAACCATGAACGGGACATATTACTTCCAAATAAAGGCCCACTCCGGCACCACGGACTACACCCTGAACGTCACGCTCGCGACCCCGCCCATTATCACTCCTGGAACCCCCGTCACAGGCACAGCGGTCGCGGGCTCACAGGACAGGAACTTCTTCTATCGCTTCTGGATGGAGGGAAACGTCAGCGGCCGGAGCCAGGCCGCGTGGGTCAACCTGACGCAGAGCAATACCGGCGCCAGGCTGGGCCTCTATATTACTGACCTGCTGGTATGCTTTTCTAATCAGACCTACAACGAGAGCTGGAACACCCAGAACCGGAGAAGGGTGGCAGCAGCGGCCTCATACACGGGGTGGTATTATGTAGGCGTATCACCAGTCCAGGGAACAACCGACTACACCCTCGAGCTCAGCCTATTCGATGTCTCCTCGGACGGAAACAACGACCCCTCAAGCGCCACCCTGGTGGCCCGGAACGCCCACATTCAGGGCAGTGTGAACAAAGCCTGGGACCACTACGACTGGTACGCCTATCCGATGCGGGCCAACGACAACCTGAACATCAATGTGACAAGATACGGGAGCGACCTGTTCAATGTATCGGTCTACTCGTCGAACCTGACTTTCCTCGGTTCAAGAATCAACGAGGACTACTATTGGGGTTACCCCTATACCACCAGCTACGTGAACTTCACAACTCCAAGCGCCCTTATAGACGAGGTGTTCTATATCTTCGTCGCCTGCACGCGCAACTTCCAAAGCGGGCCCGGCGGAGGCTACACCGACAATGAGGGGAGCCTGAGCTACTGGATAAACTTCACAGGCCCCAATCATCCCCCGGTCATAAAAGCCCCGTTCGACAGCATAGTTTTAAAAGAGGACGAGAGCTACCTCCTTTACCCCCTGAACCACTTCGAAGAAATCGATGGCGAGCCCCTGAATTTTACAGTGACAAGCACGGGAGGGAACATATTGGGCAGCTACGACTGGACCACAGGCGTTCTGAGCGTGCGGGGAGCCCCGAACTGGTACGGGAGGGAGAACGCCTACGTGAACGCCATAGACAGTGGCGGTCTGAAGACAAGCCAGCTCATTGACGTGACCGTGCTATCCGTCGAGGACCCACCAATTGTGAAAGAGCCAATAAAGGACATTACGATGCCCCAGGGCGGCACGGACACCAGCATTGACCTGGGGAAGGTCTTTCTCGACAACGACACGAGGTGGGGCGATGTCCTGACCTATACCGTCGAGAACAATGGCTCAATCTGGGTGGACATCAAGACCTCGGGGAGGGTCACTCTGACCTCACCGGCCAGCTTTTATGGCAGGATTACAATGACGTTCGTCGCCACCGACAAGACGGGCTATTCTGCGAGGGCCTTATGTAATGTTACCGTGATTCATGTGAACCAGCCCCCGCAAATCAGAACCCAACCCCCGCCTGTGACAGTCAACGAAGATGATACTGCCGAGCTCGACATGTCCATGGTCTTTATCGACCCGGACGGAGATAAGCTGAGCCTGAGCTTCTCAGGCAACAACCGCGTCCGCGCGGACGCGAAGGCCGGCGATTTAAACGTAACTTTCGCGCCTCTCCCAGACCTCTCCGGCTTCACCGAGGACATAACCGTCACCGCCTCCGACCCGGCCGGGGGCTCCGCGTCTGTGATAGTCTCCATCACGGTCCTCCCCGTCAACGACCCACCCAGAATCACCAACTTCAGCCCGCCGGGTAATGTGACCATCTCGGAGGGAGAGAGCCAGGAGTACTGCGTCACCGCCCACGACCCCGAGAAGGGTTTAGTAATAGGTTACAGCTGGTACCTTGACGAGCAGCTAATGCAAATGGGTAATAATATATTCATTTACAAAACAAATTTCAGCTCTGCGGGAAGCCATGTGGTCACTGTGGCGGTGGATGACGGCGAGTTGGTCACCAGACTGAGCTGGAATGTCACGGTCAAGAATATTAACCGCGAGCCGACCGATGTGAGAATAATCAATCCCAAGCCTGGGCAGGTAATCAAGCAGGGCGAGCCAGTTGTCTTCCAAGGCGCCGCCACCGACCCTGACGGAGACCAGCTGACCTTCATATGGATGGAGGGAATGAAGGAGCTGGGAACCGGCCAGAACTTCACCACCACAGGGCTAAGCTTGGGCGCGCATACGATCTATCTCCAGGTGACGGATGACATTGCGGTCGTGAAATCGCCTCCGGTCTCCATAACCATTCGGGCCAACACTGTTCCCCGGATAATCTCCTTCAAGCCCATGGACGGCCAAAAGTTTGTGAAGGATAAGAGGGTGGAGTTCTCGGTTGAGGCGGTGGATGACGAGGGGGACAGTCTTACCTATGCATGGTACGATGGTGCGGAGTTCCTCTCCAACGCTTCGTTCTTCATCAAGTCGGACCTGAAGGTTGGGAGGCACACAATACGCCTGCTCGTGTCGGATGGGTTAATGACAGCCGAGCTCACCATGGAGATTGAGATTGTCGAGCCCGCTCCCGAGGGGGTGAACATGATGTACCTGACGGTGGGCGTCGCGCTTGCTGTCATGATAGGAGTGGTGGTTGGCTTCTGGGCGTGGAGGGTTTTGAAGCGGGAGGAGGACTGAGCCCTCCTGATTGTCTTGTAAGAAGGGACGTGAAGGGCCGTTCACTAGATAGATTAAAATGTTTTCTTCCATCCCATAAATTTCAAATACGACGGGGAGGATGAACTCGGGGGATGCGGATGCGCGCGCTTGGAGCCTTAATCCTACTATCCTTGTTGCTACTGAGCAGCGCCCCGTATCAGGCTTCGGTGGGCCCGGAAAAAGGGCCGCTGAGGACGCCCGACAACGACAACGACTTCGCCAACGCCACTCCGGCCCAGAGCGGGCAGTCGTACGATGGCGACCTAGACAGCTCAAATGACCCCCAGGACATTTATAAGCTCTCCGGGAGTGCGGGGCAGGTGCTCAACGTCTCCGTTTTCCTTCCGGGCTACCCGGGCATCAAAGTCCGCCTCATCGCCCACGACCCCAAGGGTGCATTTGTGGAGGAGTCTAATCTTGGTCGGGAGTGGGAATCGGTTTCAATTCTGGTTGCCATATCCAACGCACCCTACTATTTCACAGTCGCGCTCGCCGAAGGTCTCACGGGGAACTATGTCCTGAGCTGCAGTGTTGAGAACCCCACACAGATCAACTCTCTGGGATATTTTGAGGCCTCGCTGAGCCGGGTGAGCAACAACTCAGCCGACTGGTATGTTTTCACGATGAGCGGCGGAACCAACAGCGGGCTGAACAATGACCTAGCTCAGTTCACGATTTATAAGGACGACAATCTGACGCTCGATGTTATCCTTTACGGGCTTTGGCTGGAGCTCTGGAGCTACACCTTCAACATCTCCCTGGACCACCCCTCTGGCGGAATGATTCAGGCAGCCGCTACCTACTCCGGGAGCTATTTCCTGAAGGTCTGGGCGAGGAGCGGGAGCGGAAGATACAATGTGACGATGGGGGTTCTCCAATCCACACCGAACGACAACGACCAGGATGGCGAGCACGCCACCAAAATCAACAACACCCCCATATCCTCCTGGATAGACCAAGCACTTGACCACTACGACTTCTACAAGCTCTATCTCGTCGAGGACGACAGACTCGAGGTCACGATGACCCTCAACAGCTATGTCCCAGGGAAATATATGCTCTGGCTCCTACACAAAGTCAGCGGCCTCTACACCCCCGTGGCCAACGCCTCTAACTTCCTCCCGGGCATCGGGTGGACGAACAGCGTCCGCCTGGTCCACACCGTCACGGTCAACAACCGTTATTATATAGTACCGATAGCCGAGCACGGCCTAGACGCTCAGGGCAGGATATCTGGCGAGAACGCCAATGCCAGCTATACTCTTCAGGTCACCTCTCCCCCATCGACCAACCATGCGCCGATCCTCGCTTCCCACCCGGGCTATATCTCAATGGCCGAGGATTCCACTTTCTCTCCCTTCAACCTCCACAATGTTTTCGAAGAGCCTGATGGCGACAGAATCGGTTTCGAGGTGAGCGGCAGCGAGCACATCAATGTGGCCCTGTCTCTCGATGGCACGGTGACCCTCAAGCCAGAGAGTGACTGGTCGGGCAACGAGAACATCAACCTGACCGCGCGGGACGAGTTCAACGCCTCCACGAGCATATTTGTTAATGTCTACGTCTATCCCACCGACGACAGACCGGTTGTTGCGAAGCGCCTTGAGAACCTGACGATGTGGGAGGACCACACCGCTGAAATCAACCTCAGCGGCGCGTTCTGGGACCCCGACATTCCATACGGGGACAGGCTCAGGTACACATGGTCGGGCAACGTCAGCCTTCCGATGTCTCTAGACTACGACACCCTCATAGTGACCGTAGGGCCCGTTTACAACTTCTTCGGGACGCGGCAGGTGACCTTCCGGGCCTTCGACCAGAAGAACCAGTTAGCGCTCCAGCAGATGACGATTACCGTCCTCCACACCAACCACCCCCCCGCCACAAAGGTTGACAGGGTTGACATAGAGATGATGGAGGACGGGGTGAACACCGCTCTCATCGCTAAGGACTATTTCATCGACAGGGACACCACCTATGCAACGGATGTCCTGAGCTACACTGGCGTCGGGAGCGAGAACATCAGCTGCAGCGTCCTTCCTGACGGAAGGGCTGAAGTCAGGCCGCATCGCGACTGGACCGGTGTTGATTCAGTATTTATCGTCGCCACGGACACAGGAAACCTCTCTGCAACCCTTCAGGTGGCCGTCACGGTGCTCCCCGTCAACGACCCTCCATTCGTCGCCTCCTTCAGCCCAAACTCATCCGAGGTGACCGTCAACGAGACGGAGGAACTGCGGCTGGTGGTGGTGGCCGGAGACGTCGATACCCCACTCGAGGAGCTTACCTATGCCTGGTTCGTCGATGGTGTGAAGCAGAACTCCACCTCCCCCGAATTTACCTTCATCACGGACCTGAGAACATCAAGGAAGCAGCCCTACAACATTACCGTTACAATAAGCGACGGAGAGTTCACCACAAGCCACAGCTGGAGCGTGCCCGTTTTCAATACCAACCAGAGGCCACGGATTACAATAATCTCGCCAGCGGAGGGCAGCATCTACCCCGAGGGCGGGCCGCTGGTGCTGCTCAGGGCGGAGGCCATTGACCCAGACATCGACCCAAACGACCCCGCAGCGCCCGCGCTCGTCTATACCTGGAAAGAGGGCAACGCCACTCTCGGCATCTCGAAGAGCCTGAGGTACAAGTTTCCGCCGGGCTGGCACACGGTCGAGGTCCATGTGTGGGATGGGTTCGAGGAGACTGTCGCAAGCGTTAGGTTCTTTGTGGACTCAATTCCAACAGTCAACATACTGAGCCCGGGGGAGTTCCACAAGTGCCGTGAAGGCTCTGCCGTTAGATTCAGCGCGGAGGTGTTCGACAGGGACGGAGACACCCCCACCATCCAATGGAGGGAGGGGACGAAAGTGCTCTCGACGAGCGCCAACTTCACCAAAAAGTTCAGTGCAGGCGTCCACTACATTGACCTCAACGTCACAGACGGCCGGAACTATGTGGAGAAGAGGCTGACGCTGAAGGTAGAGGCGGAGCCTAAGGGGGGTCTCCTGCCCGGCGCGACGGCCCCGGCGACGGCGGCAGCTCTACTGACGCTACTCGTGTGCTCCCTCCCCCTCCGGAAGAGACGCCGCGTTTAGAAAGGATTTAGCCCTAAAGCCTTTGCTCGTCTCCTGCTCAACAAACTATTAATATATTATAGATTATGGACAGGCAGGTGCGAAGTTATGATAAGAAAAGGCCTCGCGCTATGGGCTGGGCTTCTGATGACCCTTTCCGCAGGAGCGGTCCTCCTCCCGGCCCCCGCCGGTGCGGACCAAAGGACCCCCGACAGCGACAACGACATGGCTTCAGCCACTCCCGTCTCGAGCGGTGTTCCTGTAACGGGCGAGGTCAACTCCACGGACGACCCTCAAGACTATTTCAAGATATCGGCGACCGCCGGGAAGGTCCTCAGCGCGAAGCTGAGCTGGAGCGACCAGAATACCACGATGGGGCTATATCTGCTCGACCCAGAGGGCGACTATATAGCCTACCATTCCACCAGCGAATCGCCTGCATCCGCCAACACTCTGATAAGCGTCAACGGCACCTACTACATACTCGTCAACGCCCTGTTGGGGACGTCGGAGTACGTGCTCAACGTGACACTGGACGACCCCATCACGATGACACCTGGGAACACTTACACGGGCACGCTAGACTCTGAACGGCCCGGCCTGAACAAATGGTACAGAATCTGGCTGAACGGCAACGTCAGCGGCCAGAGCGAGGTTGCGTGGGTGAACATGACGGCGGACCGGACCAACGATTTCGACCTCGCCGTCTACGATATTCTAAATTTCAATGGCTCTCAGATTTATAATTTATCATGGTACGGAGATCCGACCGAGAGGGTGAGCTGGGCGGCTTCCTACACCGGCTGGTACTATGTCCAGGCATCGGCTTACGACGGGGCCGGGGACTACACATTACAAGTTAGCAAGATGCTTGTCCCATCAGATGGAAACAACGACTGCAACAACGCCACGAGGGTCAAGCACAACGCCGCGCCGAGCGACCGGGTGGACCAAGGCTGGGACCACTACGATTGGTACAGGTACAGAGTGCTGGCCGGCGACACCCTCCAAGTCCGGGTAGATAGGAATAGCGGAACGGATGTTTTCAATGTCTCCATATTCGACCAAAACATGCACTATCTTATCGGAGGGGTCAATATTCAGGGCAGCGGCACGACCGGCTCAGTCACCTTGAACCTCCCCGCAGCCCCGGCCGAGACCTATTATTTTATATCTGTCTCGATGCTCTTCGCGGTTCGGAACAACCAGATAACCGATGACACCGCGATGATGAACTACAAAATCACCTTCTCCTCACCCAACCACAACCCTGTCGCTCAGGGCACAATACCAGACGTCTTTATCAACGAGGACGAGTCAACATCCGTTCCCGTTTTATCACTCTTCTCCGACCCGGACGAGGATGACCTGTCCTTTGAGCTCGCCGGTGCGAGCCAGCTCACTACATTATATAATACAACATCCGGCGCCATAGACATTCTTCCTAAGCCCAACTGGTACGGGCAGGAGTCGGTCGACATCACAGTGAGGGACGGCTTTGGGGGTGTTGTTCAGCAGACGATGAAAGTCACGGTGGCTTCTGTTAACGACCCTCCATATATAAAGAAGCGCATCGCCGACGTGCAGATGCTGCAGGGAGGCACGGACACGTCCATTGACCTCAGCCAGATATTCTCTGATGTGGACATACCCTATGGGGACAAGCTGACCTACTCGGTCTCGGACAACGGCTCGGTCTGGGTTGAGATATCGCCAGCTGGCAAGGTAACGCTAATCGACCCGGTCACTTTCTACGGCCATGTCAGAATGACTTTCACCGCCACGGACAACGCCTCAGCCTCCGTGTCCGCAACCTGCAACGTCACCGTCCAGCACGTGAACCAACCTCCCAAAGTAGTGAATCCGCCCCCGGCCCAAGTCGAGATAAACGAGGACGAGAGCCTTACGCTTGACATGTCTCGGGTCTTCGAGGACCCGGAGAATGACCCAGTCACCATCATTCCCTCCGGACAGAGCCGGGTTGCGGTTATTGTTGAGTACATCACCCAGAAGGTCACTCTGAAGCCGGGCCCCAACCTCTCAGGCTTCACGGAGGAGATAAAATTCACTGGCCAGGACGACAAGGGGATAGGCGAAGCCTTCGTGACCGTTAGGGTCACGGTTATCCCGGTCAACGACCCGCCGAAGATAACCAACTATAGCCCCTCGGGCGAGGTGACGATGACGGAAATGGAGAGCATGGAGTTCAGCGTGACAGCCACGGATATAGAGTCGCCGAACCTCCTGAACTTCACTTGGTTCATTGACGGGAAGAACATGGGGCCTTCGGACAACAGCTTCCTATATCAGACGAACTACTTCTCCGCCGGTGAGCATGTTATCAAAGTAGTTGTGGACGACGGCGAGCTGGAAGTGGAGAGGGAGTGGAGGGTAACCGTGAAAAACAAAAACCGAGAGCCGGTCGAAGTCAAAATACTCTCTCCGAAAAACGGGGAGTCCTTCATGGAAGGCACAGAAATATCCTTCGAAGGGACGGCAAAGGACCCGGACGGCGACGCCCTTACTTATAGCTGGATGGACAAGAAGATAGAGCTGAGCGACGAGCTGAGCTTCACCACATCCTCGCTCGCCCCGGGCGTGCACACGATATACCTGGAGGTCTCCGACGGAGAGGCGACAGTCAAGTCCAAGAGCATCACCATAGAGATTCTAAAAAACAACCCGCCCAAGGTGATCTCCTACTCGCCCCAGCTCGGTCAGGAGTTCGAGAAGGGAAAGGCGATCACGTTCTCGGTCACTGTCTCCGACCCAGAGAACGACCCCCTGAGCTACACATGGACTGAGGGTGGCAGAATTCTCAGCACCCTGCCCTCCTTTACTACAAAGGAGCTCAGCGTCGGGACCCATGCCATAACCCTGACGGTCTCAGACGGTCGCTCCGAGACCACTATAACTTTGACGGTGGTTGTGAAGGAACCGGAGACAAAGCCCCTGATTGATTCCCGGACCCTGATGGTTCTGGGCGGAATAGTGGCGCTCGTGGCGCTCGTGGGCATCGGCGCCTTTTTCGTGATGAGGCGCAGGAGGATGCCTCCTGCCGAGGCCTCGCTCGAAGCGGAGCCTGCCGAGGCCGTCCCAGAGGGGAGCATGTATCAACAGTCCCAGGAGCTTGGCGGTGACGGCTACCCACCCTACCCCCAGTACGATGAGCACGGTTACCCACTTCAGTACGACCAACAGGAATACCCGCAGGTACAGTACGGCCAGCAGGGCTACGAGGGCCAACAGGGGGAGCAGCAGTACACCCAGGAGCAGTATCCGCAGCAACCAGACCAGCCAACCACCCCTGCGGGACCTGGGCAGGAAATAAGAGGGCCACCCTCCCCGGAACAGGAGGGAGGGTCTGGATAGCCAACACCGGCGAAATCGACCCCTCCCGAAGGCCTATTAGAACGTGGGCTCGCGCCGAGCCCACCAATAATGCCTCCCCCTCTAGCCACCAGATGTACCATTCGGCCCATTAAGCATACCTTCTCGAAATGCCCGCGAGGAACCGCAAAAGGGGATAGTGGGGGGAGTCTGGAACCGGACCACAGAGTTAATTAATTACAAGGGGATAATACCGATTCATGCCTCCTCTTGGAGGGGCTCCCCAGGGAAATGGCATCGACACCTCCTCTGAAGCCGAGAGGGAGAGGTTCAGAAAAAAGCTCGCCCAGTGGAAGGAGATGGGATTCGATGTCAGCGAGCTTGAGGTTCTTCTGGAGACGGACATCGAGAGATTCCGGGAGAGGCGGCTAGAGCTCCTGAAGCAGCAGCTTCACCCCCCGGCCCGTCCTCCCGTTGAGAAGCCGCCTCAGGCACAGCCGCCCCCCAGCCCGTCCCCGCCGGAGCCCGGCGTTCGTATAGAATGGCCTGCACCGACACAGCCTCCTCCTCAGCCCATAAGACTCGCAAGACCACGCGCATCGGGCATAGCGCTCGGGGAAACCCACACTGCGCTCCCGCACGCCGAGATTCGCTACCCCACCCCGCGCCGCAGGCGCCCCGGACCGATGTCGCCGGCACGTGGAGTCCCAGAACTGACGAAACTGGGAGAAAGGAAGGGAATTATTCGTCTCGAAGAAAAAGACAGGGGCGGGGAGGGTGGACCCGGCCCCGTATCGTCAGAGGAGCGAGTGGCGCAGGAGCGGCGTTACGCGAGAGAGGCGGAGAGGACCGAAAGGGCCACACCCGGAAGCTCCCCCGAAGCACTCGTTGTACGGAAGGTAAGAAAGGTAAGGAAAGTGCGGAGGGTCGCACCGCACTCCCACCAAAAGGTGAGGAGGGGCGCAATCTTAGCGGCGCTGGCGATTGTCCTTATTTTACTATTTGCCGCCCTGCTCAATACTTTTGCACACCCGGCGGAGGTCATAAAAGCCCGCATCATCCACCCTCCCAGCGCCTCGGCTGGGGAGGTGGTGGTTTTCGATGGAAGCTTCTCCTCGTCCAGCACCGGAAAGCTGGTGTGGTACAAATGGAGCTTCGGGGACGGCACCACGGAGGCCGGAAAGAAGAAAACGGTCAGCCATTTCTATTCTCAGCCCGGAAGCTATGTCGTGGAGCTTGTGGTCAGGAACGAGGGTGGTAGGGAATCGCAGCCTGCGCGATCGAGAATCAACGTGAGGCCGCTGAGCGTGGTGGTGCCGGAGAAAAGGGTGGACGACAGGGCCTACTACGACGTGTCCGGAGCGGCCTCACTTAGCAACAACGACACATATCTCTACACGATTCAGCTCCCATCCGGCTCCGTGCACGTCAACGCCGTCTCATTCGAATTCAGCGGCACGCTCGACCAGTGGGTTTGGGAGGTCACGACGAGAGAGGACGGTTTCAAGGTCCAGCACAGAGCCCTCCATGTATACAGCAAGGAGACTTTGAGGCTCGACGGCAACGCCTCCACCACCACCGCCGGCACCTACAGGCTGGGTGGCAATCTTAGCTATGACGAGAACACCTTCTCCGACCCCGCCTCCGGCGGTGTGTTCTTGGTCGAGGCCCGGGCCCGGACGACCATCTCCCTTCTACTTATCAGCTTCCCCGGCTCCACTCTTGACTCGACCGACACCCTGAGAGCCTACTTAAGGGTCGGGGACATTCTGGACCAGTTCCAGCTGGAGAAGATATACCGCGGGAAAAGCTTCTCGCAGGAAACCCCCTCCTCCCTAAACGGGAGCCTGTCCACGGGCGGCGGGGTTTACTACTGGAGCCCCATCGACGCGCGCGACGTTCGTGGCCGGCCTAGCCTCGGCCTCCATATCACCATGGACGCCGACTCAATGCGTCGTTTTGGGCTGAATGAGTTCTTTATAGATATGTGGCTCTGCAGCAACGCCTCTCTTCCGACCCGCATTCACACGCATCTCTCCGGAAGGAGCGGGGAGACATTCTACTCTTCCGACCATATTTCCGAGATGAGAGGCTTCTCAGCCGGCACCTTCGATATCGACACCACTCCGCAGAGCTTCAACCCCTCCCCCCTCCCCCAGGAATTCTTTGCCTCCTTCAACGACGTTCCCCAGATGGGCTCAGGTGCCTCCAGCCTCCGCTTCTCGCCCTCTGAGGCCGTTCAGGAGGCGAAGTCGAGGAGTCAGGACTTCAGCCAGTTCCTGTCCAGCCACCCCCAGGCCTACGCCGTGTGCGGCACCTACACTGAGGGGAGCCTTGGCCCCCAGTCCGCGAGCTGGAACCTCACTTTCGCCTGGCCGGGCGCGGCCGTTGGGTACTTCATCAACGTCACTCGCACCTTAGCCGGTGAATACATACTGAAATCTGACTGGATCTCGCCCCCAACTGCCCTGAGTACGGCCGAGGCCTCCATTCCGAGGACCCTCACGATGGCCTCTGCGGAGGCGCTGATGAGGAGTGACAATGAGACTGCCTGGAGGTTCTTTAAAGAAGGAGGAATCCATTTCCCATCCGTCTCCCTATCGCTCAGGGCGGACCACCTCCACCCCAGCCTGAGCCTGGTCTCGATGTACGCCGCCGCCGAGAAGACCGGCTACGCCGTCCTTCTGGAGTCGGAGGGCTGTGTCTCCGCTTTCTCAATGGAAACGGGCCAGATGCTCTACTTCTACACCCACTCCAGCGGTAAATGAAAGACCAGGCCCTTCATTTATCCACTCCCCCGCCACCGCGTAAAATTCTTAGGGCAGATTGCTTACTGAGGCTACTCCAGGTGGCGCCGTGAACCAAGCCGCAGCGCGACCGAAATTGCGGCAGCAGCAAACGCCACCACAAGGAGAGGTGTTGTGAACGCCGGAGTGGGGCCCGAAGCCTTTTTAACGGTTAGGTTGAGGGTGAGGGTCGAGGTTATGCTGCCGTCCTGCGAGGTCGCCTGTATCATCAATAAGTAGTCTTGGGCGGCGGCGTCATTCGGAACCTGAATTCTGAGCGAGGCTGTCTTGATCCCGCCCTTTGTAAGGAGGGTCTCGCGGGGGCTGAAGCTCGCCCACTTTCCAGCGGCGCCGGTGGCGCTCAGGACGACCTTGTCATCGCCGTTGCCCGTATTGGTTATCGTTATTCTCAGAGTGGCGCTCCTGCCCGCCTCGATAGAGAGCTGGCTCCGCTCGGAAGATAGGCTCGTGCCGAAGACCTGCTTAACGGTTACAGTCAGCTGCGCCTCAGCCTCGACGCTTGAGTCGAGGGCGGAAGCGGCCTTAATCCTCAACTTGGCCTGGGCGCCGGCGGCAGCATCCATGGGCACGGTGACTGTCACACCGACCACCGCAGAGGCGCCCGCCCCTAGCGAGACCTCAATCTTCTGGAGGCTGACCCATCTGTAATTGTCCCCGGATACGCTCAGACCGAAGGTGTCCTCGCCATTGCCCGTGTTCAGAATCGTGAGCCTGAACTCCGAGCTCTCGCCGGGGGAGAGGCTCTTGCCCCTCGAGTCGATCGCGAGGGAGACGCCGGCCGTCTGAACAACCGTAACGATGGCGGTGTCCCTTGCGCTCTTGCCCATCTCGTCCGTGACTGTGAGGGTGACCGTGTAATCCCCACCTCTTGTGTAGACATGCTCGACCATCGGTCCAGAGGCGTCGGCCTGAATTCCGTCCCGGTCGTCAAAGTCCCAGGAGAAGCTGAGCTTCTGCCCCTCGGGGTCCCTAGAGCCGCTGCCGTCGAACTGGGCGGGCTCCCCGCAGTTGACGGTCTGGTCCCCGCCGGCGTCGGCGATAGGCGGTTGGTTGAGCACCACCGTGACAACAGAGACGTCATCCGCGCTGTCACCCCGGTCGTCCGTCACCCTGAAGAGGGCCTCGAATGTACCGGGGGCGGGGTAGGCGTGGCTCGCAGTGCCGGATGAGGGGCTCTCGAAGTCCCAGACGCCGTCGCTCTCGAAGTCCCACTGGTAGAGCACAACCTGCCCGTCCTCGTCCGAGCCAGTGCCGTGAAAGACCACGGTCTGGCCGACGAAGGCGCTCACGTCCCCTCCCGCGCTCGCCACTGGCGGTATGTTCGGCTTCGGCGTGACGGTGACGTTGGTCGTGTCCTCGGCGGTCAGGGAGTGGTCGTCGGTGACCCTGAGCCTCGCGACATAACTTCCCACGACCCTATAGGTGTGGCGGGCGCGGCCGGTCGTGGTGGAGTTCCAGTCCCACACCCCGTCGCTTTCGAAGTCCCACTCGTAGAGCCTAATCGAGCCCCCCGGATTGCGAGCGAGCCCAGAGCCTGAGAGCGTGACCTCCTTGCTAACCTCCACAGTCTGGTCCGGGCCGGCTTCCGCGAGCGGGGGAAGGAGGGGAACCTCGGTCACATTGACCCAGCAGGTGTCCACCGCGAAAAAGTGAGCCATAGTGTCGCTCTCGATGACCCAGTGCGTCACGGTGTAATTGCCTGCCCGCTCGTAGGATGTGGTGCAGACCTTACCCTCTCCGTCAGGATTGAGGAAGTCCACACCGTCCGAGCGGTCCCAGTCCCAGTAGTAGTTGAGGTTGTCGCTCTGGGGGTCGCTGGAGAGCGAGGTGAAATAGACCGTCTCGTTGACCACGACCGACTGGTTGGGTCCAGCGTCTGCTTTAGGAGGGGTGTTGATCTCGCCCGGGCTTGGCGCGGGGAGGATGTTAATCCAGACATAGTCGCGGTTTTCGGAGCTGGTGTCGTTGACGGTCAGGTTGGCGATGCGCAGGCCCGGCTCTGTGTAGGTGTGATAGACAACCTTTCCCCTATCCGACGTGCCATCGCCGAAGCCCCAGGTGAACCTGAGTAGGGCGGACGGGGTGTCCGGGTCGCTTGAGTTGGACCCATCGAATCTAACTCTTTCCCCGACAACGAATATGTCCCCGTTCTCAGGGCTACTTATGACCGCCGTGGGAGGGGCGTTAGTCCCCGCCGTTGTGACTGTGACCTGGCACTCGTCCGTGTCCAACAGCTGGCCGTCGCTGACAGTCAGCGTGACCCAGTAGGTCCCGGGCTGGCTGTAAGCGTGGCTGACTCTAACGCCAGTGGCGTCCTGCTGGATGCCGTTGCTCCTATCGAAGTCCCAAGAGTAGCTCAGGGGGTCCCCATCTGGGTCGGAGGAGTTCGAGCCGTCAAAGTAGACTGTCTGATTGACCAGAGCGCTCTGGTCAGGGCCGGCGTCGGCGTTCGGGGCGGCTCTCGGGGAGGAGCCGGCCTCACCTCCGGCCCCCGCGGCCCTCGCGCTCCCGGAGCCGCCAGCCCCGCCCCATCCCCCTCCTCCGGCCACCTGAAGCGGGACGGAGCCTGCGACCAGTACGGCGGCGAGAATCAGGCACGCGCCCCTCATCATCATATCTCTGCCTCTCCTGTCTCTGACCGTTATTAACGACATAGTCCGTGGGATTTATTTAAAGATTTTGTTAAGAATTTCGCGAATTCTGCCCGCGCTCGACGCCCGTCTTACCAAAACCGTCTTCAACAGCCCCCACTCACGACGCAGGATGATTCGGTCACGTCGCAAGGCTGAAATCCCCGGGACGGCCTAAGGTCACCATGCAACACATGGAGGGAAAGACAGGAACTCCCGGAGCCACCAAAGAGGGGCCCTACGAAGTTGGAGGTGCGCGGGTCGTTGGACGGGGACTCCCGTGCGTTGACGAGCTCGGCCTCCCACCGGAAGTTGTCGCGATTCTCAAGCAGCAAGGCCTCACCACTCTTTATCCCCCTCAGGCAGAGACCATCGCCCCGGCACTAGCCGGCAAGAGTCTCGTCCTTGCCCTGCCGACCGCTTCAGGGAAGTCGCTTGTGGCGTACCTGGCCCTTGTGAAAAGAGTCCTAGAGGGCGGCCGGGCGCTGTACATAGTTCCCCTCAGGGCGCTGGCGAGCGAGAAGCTCGAGGACCTCAGGGCCTTCGAGCCGCTCGGCATCAGGGTCGGGGTCTCGACCGGCGACTATGACACGGCGGACGAGTATCTCGAGAGATACGACGTGGTTGTTGCGACCTCGGAGAAGGCCGACTCCCTCCTCCGCCACCGGGCGCGCTGGCTCTCGAGCCTCTCGGTTATTGTGGCAGACGAGGTCCACCTAATAGGTGACCCGGACAGGGGACCGACGCTGGAGGTTCTGCTGACGCGCTTCAGGCGGCTCAACCCCCGGGCCCAGCTCCTCGCTCTCTCCGCCACAATCCCCAACTCCGCGGAGCTGGCGCGCTGGCTCGGCGCGGAGCACTACACGAGCGACTGGAGGCCCGTCAGGCTGAGGGAGGGCGTGCTCTTCGAGGGCGAGGTCAGGTTCACGGACAATACAAAAGTCGAGGTGGGGCTCCACTCGGAGCCGGCCCTCCCGCTGGCCCGGAGGGTGATTCTCGGGGGCGGGCAGTGCCTCGTCTTCGTCAACTCGCGCCGGTCCGCGGAGGCGATGGCGCTGAAGGCGAGGCCGCTGGTGGCGAAGCTGCTGGCCGGGGGCGAGAGGGAGGCGCTGGAGGCCGAGGGGGTGGAGCTGGAGGCGGCGGAGGTAGAGAGGACAACGATGGCGGAGCGCCTGGCGGGTTGCGTCAGGTGCGGCGTCGCCTTCCACCACGCCGGCCTGACGCCGGAGCAGAGGCGGAGGGTCGAGGGGGCTTTTAGGTCGGGCAGGGTCAAACTGCTCTTCGCCACGCCCACCCTGGCCGCGGGCATCAACATGCCGGCAAGGTGCGTCGTTATACGCGACATCAGGAGGTTCGAGCCTGGAGTGGGTCAGGTGTTCATTCCGGTTCACGAGATAAAGCAGATGGCCGGAAGGGCCGGAAGGCCGAGGTACGACACGGAGGGAGAGGCTGTAATAGTCGCTAGGACCGAGACCGACCTGCGAATCGCCCTGGACGAGTACCTTCTCGGCGAGCCCGAGCCGATAGAGTCGAAGCTTGGCGTGGAGGGCGTCCTTCGCGTCCACGTCCTATCCTCGATAGCCTCGGGCTTCGCATCAACCATGCCCGAGCTACTCAGCTTCTTCGGAGCAACCCTCTTCGCCCGGCAGAGTGCGGAGGGGGCGGTGGACATCGTCGTCGAGAGGTCGCTGGAGTTTTTGGTCGAGGAAGGGTTGGTCAAAAGGATTGGGGAGGAGTTGGAGGCGACCCCCTACGGCCGAAGGGTATCCGAGCTCTATATAGACCCTCTGTCGGCCAGGACGATTCGGGAGGCGTTGGAGCGGGCCCGAGACAAGGGCGGATGGAAGCTGTCGCAAAAGGCCGCCGCCGGCTCAGAAAGCGCCAACAACAATAGCGGGGGGGCTGCAGGGAGAGGGGCCGAGGGCAGGGAGGGAACGGCGAGTTCGATTCCCCCTCCCACCACTCTTGGCCTCCTGCACGTTGCAGCCTCCACGCCGGACATGCGCAGGGTCGGGATGTACCTGAGGAGGGGAGACATCGAGTGGCTCGATCAGACTGCCGCGCTCGCGCGTGGCGGGCTGCTCATTCCACCCCCGGACGATCCGGGGGAATATGAGTGGTATCTGGCTGACCTGAAGCTCGCCTGCCTACTGCAGGACTGGATAGACGAAAAGGGCGAGGAGGTGATGACGGAGAGGTACGACGTCGGCCCCGGGGACATTAGGGCGAAGGTAGAGACCGCGAGATGGATTCTCTATTCAATGCGAGAGCTTGCCCGCCTTCTCCACCTCCCGTTTGTGCAAGAGCTGGAGTTGTTGCAGAGGCGGGTGGAGAGCGGGGTCAGGGAAGAGCTGCTCGAGCTGGTCAGGCTGAGGGGCATAGGGCGGGTCAGGGCGAGGGCGCTGTATAACGCAGGCCTCAGGAGTCTTGAGGAGCTGGCCGCGGCCGAGCGGGAGAAACTGGCGGGAATTCCGGGAATCGGGCCGAAGGTTGCGGAGGCGATAATTAACCAACTGGCAGAGATGCAGGTCCCAGCAGGAAGAGAGAAGAGTGGTGTTTCCGGCGCTGCAGACGAAGGTGGTAGGAGAGATGGTTAGAAGAGAAGAGGGCAGAAAAGGAAAAGGGGGCGAATCATCCCGGCGCCGGGCTGAGACGACAGGGGGCGGTAGAGGCAGTGACATCTGGAATAGAAGGGCAACTACGCGGCCCGTACCCCTCTCCGAGGGCCAGGTGGTCGAGATCTGCTGGGGCGAGCTGCAGAGGCGTAGGGAGCCCGGCGAGCTTATCGCGGCGGCATCAGCGTTCGCATCAGCCCGCGGCCTGACGGCTCAGCTTTTCGACGCTAGCGCGCTCGCGGGCGAGGAGCACCTGCGCTCCGCGGCCATTCATGCGCTCCGGGCGATGGAGAGGGGAATGGGCCGAACATCCTCACTCGCCATGGAAATCCTCCTCTACGCCTCTGGCCGGAGGCAGATTCGCGACGCGCTGAAGCTGGTCGGGGTGAGCGGCAGGACCCGTCGAATCGCCGCCGTGCTGATTGGACGGGGAGCGCGCGGGAGAGGAAAGGAGCTCCTCAAGGCTCTCGGGGCCGCTCCCTGCGGCCCGGAGGCGGCGGGTGGGAGAAGGGCTCTGGCCCGGCTGGGGCTCCGGGGCCGGGAAATCGACGAGGCACTGGAGATGGTCGCCCTCCTCGACATCGAACGGCAGTGATTTCTAGAGGCCCGCAGACAACCTTTTTACCCCGCAGAGCGATTAGCGTCACATGCCCCAAGTACTGGTCGACCCTGCTCTCCTTTCGGAGGTCTGTAAAAAGCACAGGTTGAGCGAGGAGACGCTTCTCAAGATAGTCGAGATAGAGAAGAACGTACCCGTCAGGACCCACAGGCTGAGGGAGTTCCGGAAGCTGCTCGGGGGGGATTGAGCTGCTCATCAAAGCGCTCGAGCTGGAGAACTTCAAGGTCTTCCACGGGGTCAACCGGGTCGAGATAACGGATGGCCCGGGAAACGTCGTTGTGGTCCAGGGCGACAACGGTCGGGGCAAGTCCACCCTGATGGAGTCCGTTTTCTGGGCGCTGTATGGAAAGGAGAAAAGGCACGACAGGCTCGTCCCGGCCAACTACCCCGGTTTAATAAACAATACAGCGAAGCGGGAGGGGAGATACCATGCTAGGGTCCGGGTTACCTTCGAGCACGATGGGAAGCTGTTCGAGGTCGAGAGGAGCGTGAGGGCGAGGGATGGGGTGGCTGAGCCGTCGAGGCGCTCAGACTTCGAGGAGACCCTGAGCTTCAGGGTGGACGGAAAGGACCTGGGCTCCGACAATTCCCTCCTCTACGACGTCTTCCCCGAGGACGTGGCCAGCTTCTTCTTCTTCGACGGCGAGACGATATCTAGGTACGCCGAGGCGCAGGCCAACAACAGGGAGACTGTGGAGAAGGCGCTCGGCCTCCCGTTCCTCAGACAAGCCCGGGAGGACATCGAGCGCGTGAGAAAGGAGTTCGAGAAGGAGCTCAGGGACGTCCAATCCTCTCCGGAGATGGAGAAAACCGAGGCGGAGTTGAAGGAGCTAAGGGCGAGGGCGGCGCAGCAGGTGGCGCAGCTCAACGAGGAGGAGGAGAGGCTCGAGGCCCTCAACAGGGACATCCGCGGCCTCCAGCACAACCTGGAGGAGTTCGATGACCTAAGGGGTATACAGTCGAGAATTCAGGAGCTCGAGGAGTTCTCGGCCGAGCTGGACAAGGAGGAGGCGGGGATACTGAGCGCGGAGGCGGCGTTCAAGGCCGAGCTGCCCTGGCTTATACTTGGTAAATCGGTCAGGGGCGCCGTCGACCTCGTCGGGAAGATAAAGGAGCAGGCGGTGGAGGAGAGAATCGAGCAGGGGAGGCTAATGGACCAGCTGGAGTTCATGAAGGACCTGAAGGCCAGCGGCATCTGCATATGTGGCGGGAGGCTGGAGGTCGATGCGCTCGCGCATATAGACGATATGATAGGAAAAATCAACCAGGCCCTTGGAACAATCAAAGTAATAGAGACCGACAGGTTCTCCTGGACGCAGGGCGACCTGACCACAGCGCTCTCGAAGGCGAGGGCGGTCGAGGAGGAGGGGGAGAACGTCCACAGATTGGAGGCGAAGAGGAGGTACCTCGACGATAACCGCCAGAGGGTGGCGAGGGCGCTGGAGAGGGAGAGGGAGGCCCTCAGGACTCATTCGGCCCAGAACCTCAGGGAGAAGGAGGTTTTCGACAGGCTGACCCAGCTGACCAAGGAGAAGGCGGTATGCCAGGCGAGGATTGAAGAGACTCGCACAGCCCTCAACCTGACCCGCAGGCAGGTCCAGGAGCTCGAGCGCCAGCTCGAGATAAGCCTCTCGAAGAAGAGCGCCGCGAGCAGGTCGCTGCTCGAGGCGATATCCCGGTCGGGCAGGGTTCTCAAGGCTCTGGAGGAGATAATCGACAGGAGCGCCGAGCAGAGGCGCGCTGAGATAGAGCGCCGGGCCTCCTCGATTTATACCTCGATAACGAACAAGCCCCTCGAATTCATCGGGCTGTCAATAGACCCGGAGACCTTCGAGGTCAGGGTCAGGGAGCAGGGGGGCGGGCTGATTGAGTCAAAGAAGCTCTCAGACGGCGAGAGGCATGTTCTAGCGCTCTCGTTCCTCGGCGGCCTGAAGGACTCGACGCACGAGGGGACGCTGATAATGGACAGCCCGTTCGGCCGGCTGGACCAGACCCACAAGACCCGCCTGATTCAGAAGATTCCAGAGCTGGCGAAAAACGTTGTTCTCCTTGTCACCGACGAGGACCTGAGGCCGGAGGACTGGAAGTCGCTCTCGAGCGTGCAGCGCAGGTTCACGCTGGAGCACGACCAGCTACAGAAGTTCTCGACCATACAGGAGGTGAGGTGATGGTCACGTTCCACATAGACGAGGAGAGCGCAAGGAGGCTCGACGAGGCCTACAGGAGCCACGCAATCGACTCAAAGGACAACGTCGTCGCGCTGGCGGCGGCCATAGGCATCGTCACTGGAAAGAAGAAGGAGCTGAAGAACCCTGTTGTGTTCAGACAGTCCTTCTCTGAGTTCGACCGATACAGGATGCTCTCCCTGAACGCGATAGCGCGCAATCTCGAGCTGGTCAGCGAGGAGGAGGTGGCAGCGGAGGTCGAGCGCTACGCCGAGGGCGGCCTTGAGGTCATATTCAACGAAGAGATGAAGGACGGGAAGCTGGACTACTTCGCGGTCTACAGGAAGTACTGCGGGTGAGGGCTGCTCTGGTGCGGTTCCGAAGCAAAATGGTCAGGGCACCGGTCAGAGGGGGCGTGATGGGTCTCAATTTCCAAATAAGGCAGGACCCAACAGATATTAAGTCCCGTTAATCAGGACGGTTAAGTCCCATCAGCCGGGACGTTTAAGTCGCTTAAATAAGGACAATGTCTTTCATCCCGCGTAAATCTATATTGATCCGACACCTCAAACAAATCGCGGGTGGGGCAAATGAAGCGCGGGATATGGTTTGGGGTTGCGGTATGGATAGGTGCGTTGTTGGCTCTGCTGCCGTAGATCGGCGTGACGGCGCAGGGACCCGGGGATGTAAATGGTGTAGTGGCGAACGATCCGCAGTGGCATGCGACTCCCGGGTGGTCCGCCATCTATGAACATTCCGATAAGAACCAAGACCCTTGGGGCACAGGCATTTCTTTCTGGGATCTATACTATTCCGCAGGCGGAAATGATCCATACGATTATTACGTGCACGAAATGACGATACCTTGGATAGGAATCAAGATGAGCCAGGGAGAGATGATGTATTATGGTCACTCCGAGGGCACCTCAGACAATCATCTTAAATACGTTAGCCACACATTTACTGAACGTCCAAACCAGCAAACCACAACGTTGACTGTGGATTATGACCTAGATTTTGATAGCGATTCCATCGTCGAATGCAGTTTCACAGAAAAAATAGACTTATGTCTCCCTGGAGGACAATACCCCGGCGGATATCTTACGATTGAATTTACAATAACTCAATTCCCTACGCTGCAAAATGGAAAGTGGGGGCATAATGGAGACACAGTCGAAACCATTGAGATTCCATTCTTGTTTGACGCGTATGTTTACAGCGATCCCAACAACAATTTCTATTTCTGGAATGGCAACCAATGGGTTCTGGTATCCTTCGAAACCTTTTTCCGCGGTGTTGGGTGGGGGCAGCGAGATCTCGCTAAAATCGAGAATCCAAACCCTCCAATGCCCCCACCGGTTGAAGAGCGGTCTATCATACTGAGAGCGATTCCGCAACAACACGGATTTCCTACTTTTCAAGACATCTATTTCGTCCATTGCCAATATACCGAATACTCACAGCATCCCAGCGAATATTTAAATGACGAGAGCATCTAACTCAACAATGGGGCGCTCTGGTATATTGAAACATACGACGTGCAGAACAACCCTCCACCGAACGGTGGCCAGTGGACAGGAGTGGCGTGCTACAAATTCGAAGCGTAGCGAGAGATTAACATATTCTTTTCAGACCACCCAGTTATCATTCCCTCTTTTTCGAAGTGAAAAATGGCTAAATTTCTCTCCCCTCCAGCAGCTCTGGCTTATCGGCTTCTGGTCTTTTAAAGTCTCCATCGTAGAAAGATCGCCAACGCCCCAACAACAATTAAGACCAGCCCCGTTCCGAAGTATATATTAATTCCAGCTCCCCCTGTTCCGGGATTGTCAACTACTATGATTCTTTTCGTCGATGTAGAGAAATCATAGCCGTCGAATGCCCTTGCCTCAAGGACATGCTCTCCGTCCGCGAGCTTCGTCGTGTCGAGGATGTATCTCCACGATGAGTTACCTTCGGCGTCGGCCCACGCGCCCGCGTCCACCCTCACCTGGACCCCCACCACATCGAGCGAGCCACCGAGCGCCCTGCCCTCGACTGTTATTTTTCCCCTGACCCTTTGCCCCTCGGCAGGTCTCACGAACTCCACTATGTGCGGGACCTTCTCCCTGACATGAATCATGAACTCCTGAAGAGCTTCTCCGCCGCGTCCGTCCGAGGCCAGGAGGCTCACGAAAAAATTCCCGGTCTCGTCCGGGAGCCATTCCACTCTCCCCGTGGCACCGTCCAGGGTCATGTTCCGGGGCCCCGAAATGAGGGTTAGGCTCACGGGGTCTCTGTCGGGGTCCTCCACGCGGACATCATAGCGATAGGGGACATGGCGGACGCCCTCCGTAACGGGTCTGGATTTGAACAGGGGAGCCCTGTTCCCGCGGACGACGATGATGGTGAAATTGTGCGTGATGTTCGCCTCGCCGTCGGAGACATTGACCGTGACCGGGAACTCTCCGATTTCCCCCGGCCTATAGCTCAGGACACCTGTGGAGGAGTTCAGGGACATGTTCTCGATGTGGGGGAGGAGGAAAAAGCTCAGCGCATCACCGTCGTCGTCAACTGCGGGAATGGCGTATGTGTAGTCCTCTCCCAGCAAAGCCGGAGGCGGCTCACCATCGATAATTCTGGGAGGGCTGTTGGGAACAGAGATATTGTAGCCCTGGGCGTCCGAGAACTTCCCGTCGCTCACCTGCACTGAGACATCATAGATTCCCTTCCGCGGCGGAACCCAGGTTATACTCCCCGAGGACGAGCCAATGCTCATGTTCACCGGCGCTCTGACAAGGCTGAACTCGAGCGCGTCGCCGTCGCCGTCGGCGGCGGTCACATTATAGCAGTACAGGACGCCCGCTTTGCCGGTTCTCACGGGCTCGCTGGTTATCACGGGCGGGTCCTCGACGTTCCTGACGGTTATCGTGAACGGCCGCGAATTCGTTCTCTGGCCCCAGCCGTCCATGCAGGCGACGACCGCCTCAACGCTCCCGGTCCAGTTGGCGCTGTTCCTGCCCGTCATTGCGTCCGCGGAGAGATACCTGTTTCCGGATATCCAGAGCCGCACGGAGCTGGCATTTGTGGCGGAAACGACAGAGAAGCTCAATTTGTCATCCGGGTCGAGGTCGTCCTCGAAGTGGTCGTGAAGGTCCACGAATGTGACGACCGTGGTCTCTTCATCCAGGATGAGGCCTTCAAGCTCCCTGACCTGTGCGGGCGGGAGGTCGCGGGTCATTTCGAGCCCGGAGAACCTGATTCTCCCGGCAGTCGCGCTGGCTACCCTGATGGGCACTGTTATATTTCCGTCGGGGCTTGCGTCTCCCTGATGGTCTCTGAGGTAAAGGTTGAGAGGAAGGGCGAAATTGGGTGTTCTGAAGTCGCACTGGTAAATTATGCTCAGATTAGTTATTTTCAGGACGCCCTCGCTCTTTGCGAACGCGAGCATGGGAATATCGACAAACTCGTTTCCGAACTCATCCATGCCTGATGGTTCAGCGGCTTGCAGGAGTTCGTTGACGGTAGAGGCGAAGTTATCAACTGCAATCATGGTTCCAAAGGAAAAAACCCCAGGATGGCTTAAAACTGTTTTTGAACCCAAAGTGATAACAGGATCAAGAATGCCTCCAAGCGACAAATTGACAAGCGTATAGATGTACGCCCGGCCGGCGTCTCGGCTGCCAGAATCATTATGAGGTGCTGAAATGATTATCTCATTATAACCATCACCATTGACGTCGCCTGCTCCTGATACCGAATAGCCAAAATGGTCGCCCGCTGCAGCCCCGAGGAGCGTCCAATCGGCGGAGGTGTCCGGGCTCAAGCCACCATAATAAATAAATGCCGCCCCCGCCTCGTTGGCTGCGATGTTGTCAAGATATGAACCCACAATCACATCATCAATTCCGTCACCGTTTATATCCTCGGCGCATCCCACCGCTTTGGGATGGTCATTTCCCATAGTCCAAATTCCCATGTATGTTCTATCGGGGACGTTATCCATGTTACTACCGCCAAATAGGACATACGCTGCTCCAGGCATGGAGCCATTGTTACTGACTGATGCCGCGATCACATCCGCGTATCCATCGCCGTTGAGGTCTCCACCACCACAAACCGAGAAGCCTAGAAAGTCCCTTTCGCAGGCTCCCCTAAATATAACATCCGCCTCCTTATCCAAGTTCTTTCCACCTTAAAAAATATATAACTCGCCAAATAGGTCTTTTAAAGATGCACCAATTACGACATCATCGTATCCATCCTTATTTATATCTCCTGCTCCAGACACCGACGCGCCAAAATTGTCATTTTTACTTTTTCCAACAAGAGCTGTCCCAGAAAGGAAATCCGCCCCGCCGAAAAGAATGCTTACTTCGCCATAATTATCTCTTTCAGAACTGTTGAAAGGTTGACCAATTATGATGTCGCCGTACCCATCCCCATTCACGTCTCCGGCACAGGCAACAGAATAGCCAAAGCAGCCCCTTCTTGCAAAACCGAAGAGAATCAGATCCGAAGTGGCGTCCATGCTCGAGCTGCCGAAATACACACATATTTTTCCAATATAACCAAACATGGAATTATATGGCGCCCCCACGACCACATCGTCGTATCCATCGCTGTTCACGTCGCCCGCGCCCGATACTGACCATCCAAATTTTTCTTTTAATGTTTCTTCACCCATGAGAACCACATCGGGGGTGCTGTTCATTGTCGCTCCCCCAAAATAAATATAAGCCTTGTTGGCAAGGGGAACTCCAACAATCACGTCATCGTAGCCATCACCGTTAACATCACCGGCGCCGGATACACTGTGGCCCAGGTTATCGTTCTCAGAGGAGCCGGTGAAGTTAATGAGCTCCCTCATGGCCAGCCTCGGGCCGCTCCATATCTCCATAACCGCTTTCTCGACCACCGCCCCTTTCGGTAATCGAATATGGGTTCCACTCGACCCGCCCTTCTCATCGACTGTGAAATCTGCGCTCTTTATGCCGTTGAGGAATTTCTCCTGCTTTCCAAGGGCGCCGAGGCTATCGCCACGGAAACCCCAAATGGTTGTTCCATTGATGCTCAGGGCAACATTCTCGGGATAGATCGGTGGGTCGTTGATCGCGGGCAAACCTCTAACTAGAACCGTGGCATTTGCTGCTTAGAAGCCCGCCGGAACGGAGATGCTGGTGTTGGCCTCGAAGGAGGGAGGGTCGATGGCGAGCGTCACCTCACCTGACCCGCCCTCAAAGCTGAGAGGCTCGCTCCCCGGAAGCGAGAGTGGAGCGGAGAGCAGTAAGGCGAACAGCAGGGGTGGGATTTTTCTCATGGGGGGGACCTTTGGTAAATCTATTGGATGCGCATATTTATTAATCTTTTCAGGGCGGAGGAGGGCATAAATAATGGCGTTATTTAAGCCGCTTTCGAATTTTCGCAGGTCTAGCACCACTGCTTTGCTCATTCCGTTCACCTCACCTCCTCGTCCCGTGCCAATTCTTTATCCTGGACCTTTCCCGGCATTTTCCTCATCTCAGCCAACATCCCCCAGAAAGCCTCGACCTCCGGTCTGTTGAATTTCAGAGCACTGACGAGATATCTCGTTCCGGCGTGGTAGTTCCGGAGGAAAGCGCCGATCAGCCCCCTGATGGTGTCCCTGTGCCGCCCGATGAGCCGCTCGATCTGCCGAATTCCTTTCCCTTCGGCGATGAGCCTACAAATCCTGGCCGCCTCCATGGTCGAGAGCCGCCTCCGGAAGAGGGGCGTCCCTCTGGTCTCCACGAACCTCGCGCCGCAGTGCCTGCACTGGAACCTCTGGTGCCCCGCGCTGTTCCGGCCGCGCCTGATGATGTCCTTTCCCTCGCTCTGGAGGTAGTATCTGCAGTGCGGGTTCTGGCAGACGAGTTTTAATCGTGTTCGTAAATTATTTTAATAACCCATTATTATTCACAGCCTTTAATAAAATTGGCCCAAAAAGCTCTCCGGCGGCTACAGGACACAATTTACCGGAATTCCTGCGGCTGAGCCACCCGTCCCTTCACTCCCCAGGAGCATCATAGGTGAACAGAGCGAGCCAGGAGCCCGTGCCCTTCTCACAGCCGGTGGCCCCCGGCTATGTCATCAGCGGCTCCTGGTCACGCTCCCCAGAATTCGCCGCATGCCCCTGGCGTTCTCGAGCATGTCGTGGTCGTTGTTGAAGAATATGTAGGCCTTCCTTGGCCCCGCCGCCCGAATCAAGGCGGCCTTCTCCCCCAGCTCTTCATCGCTGTAGTCGTGCCTGTACCACCCGGTCCTTCCGTGCATCCTGAGATAGACGAAGTCCGACGTCCTAAAGACCTCGCGGCTCAGGACAGGGGCGTCTATGGAGACCCATGTCAGGCCCAGTCCTCCGGCCCACTCCAGCCATCGCGGCTCGAACCACTCCTCATTCCTGACCTCCAGCGCCGCCCTCGGGCCAAGGTTTATCTTATTAAAGAACCTCTTCATCGCGGAGGCGGAGGATGGCCTGGCGCCCGGCGGGAGCTGGAATAGATAGAAGTCGATTCGATTGTCCAGGGGCTCGAAGAGCTCCCTGAACCTCCTCCAGCTGGCGTGCGCCTTTCCCTTGAATCTGTAGACATGCGTCACGAACCTGTGCACCTTGACTGCCCAGCGCAGCTTCTTCCCCTTTCTTGCCCAGCCAAGCACCTGGTTCGGGTAGGGGAACCTGTAGAACGAGGCGTTCAGCTCGACGGCGTTCAGGCCCGCGTTCTTCACGTACCAGTCGAGCGACGACTCGGGGTTCCACGATGGATACGCCCAGCCGCTCGTCCCCACGTAAACCCTCATCTCCATGCCTCCGGTGCAGCCCCGCCCCTCGCGCGCGATGCATTCGCGGTCACGCGCCCGTGCCCCCGCGCTCCCATGCGCGCGACCGCTCCCGCCCGGGCCTCACTTATTCGGCTCGCTCTCCTCAGCCTCGGCCTCACCCTCGGCATAGCGGTGGAGCAGGAGCTGGCTCCTCCGGGCGATTCTGTCCTTCTCGGTCAGGTCGAGGTGCCTGATGCTCTGCTGGATGATTCCCTTGTTCTTCAGCCTGCGGTTCAGCTCGTGGCCGAATTCCGCCAGCAAGCCGGTGATTGCGGCCAGGTCCGACGAGCCGACGAAGAACTCGAGTGTGTTCGTTTCTCTTGAAACGCTGATTCTCATCACGACCTGGTCCTTCTTGAACTGCGTCCTGCCGTAATACCAAGCCTCGGCTCGATAGGTGGGCTTCTGCTCCACGAACTCTCGGATGAGCCTCACATTATGGGCCTCGATGACCGACATCCCTATGCGGAACGCGTCCTCGGCCCAGAGGCCCTCGGGGATGTTGTAGACCTTGCTGTCGTGCTGCTGGAACTCGGATATCATCTTCCTGAGCATCGCCACATTGATGTCCTGGTCGGTGACGAAGGTGGGGCAGACCACCTCCACCCTCCTCCGTGGCATCACTATGGAGTAGAGGTCGGCCTTGGCGTCCTTGAACGTCAGGGTTGCGTCAACGAAAGAGCTTGTGCAGACCAGCGGGTCCAGATAAACGTCGGCCTGGACCTTCTCCCCTGGCTGGACGTTGCCAATTATCATGCTGTCGCCCTCGAGCCTGTACTGGGGAGGCTCGATGTGGCTGATTCTCATCGCGTCACTCTTCACGATGATCTTCACTGAGGCGTCGGTTATGACGGCGTCGAGGTCGTTCGTAATGACGAGCTTGAGCCTGATGTAGCCCCTGTAGAACTCGACGCCGCCGAGTATGCTCACGTACTCCTCCGGGCTCTTGACCCGGGGCTTACTTGCTGGGGCCGCAGTCAGATAGAGCTCAGAGATGGGCCTGAGCAGGAGCTCAAGGTCTTTCTTCAGCGGCGCCGCCTCGCCGTCCCACTTCTCCAGCGCGCGGGCGCAGACGAGCTCGATGTCGGCGATGGCTGTTCGCATCGTCTGTCTCGTGTCGGGGTGCTCCTCGCCGGAGAGCACGACCGCGAGGTTGATCATCTTCCCCTTCTCCATAAGTATGTTGTAGTCCTCGAATTTGATCGCGTCGACCTTCTGGGCGCCCATCGAGTCCTTCATGAAGTCCTGGACCGAGCTGAACATCGAGGCGAATATCTCGTGGTCCATGGGCGTGAGACGGTTGGTCAGGTGGTGAATCAGCCTTCCGTCGCGATATATCACGAATATGTCTTGGACGCGGGTCGCGCCGGGCAGGGGAGCGGCCGCGGCGAGCGGGGGCGGGGGTGCCCTCGCGGGCGCGGCCGCAGCCTCCGCGGGAGCCGCGGCTCCGGCCTCCTCCTTCTCCGGAAGCTTTGGAGCCTCAGGTGGCGCCGGAGGTTTCCCGGGCGGGGCCTTCTCCTGCGGAGCACCCGGCCCAGCCGGCGGTCCGCCGGGCTTCTCCTCCGAGACCACCTCGGGCCTCCGGGGCATCTCGGGCCACTTGCCCTTGAGCTTCATCTCCCTCTTTCTCGCCCTTGAGTACCAGAGGGCCCCAGCCGCGCAGGCTACGAGCACGAGCGCAACAATTCCCAGAAGCAGGGGGTCGATGCCTGCGACTGCGCTCTCGACGACCTCGATGTCGAAGCTCTGGGTTGTGCTGTCCACGCCGTCGCTGACCTGCACGACGAAGTGCTGGTTGCCGGTCTGGTTCTTTTGCGGTGTCCAGGTCATGACCCCGGAAGATGAGATTTTCACTCCCCACGGGGCCCTCACGAGCTCGAAGCTCAGGGCCTGGCCATCGGCGTCGGAGGCCTCGACACGGTATCTGAGCTCCTGCCCGACGACGGCCCTGCTCGGTGGGGAGCTTTTGATTCTGGGAATGGTGTTCTTGATGACCTTCAGATTAAAGGTGTAGCTCGAGGAAACGATGCCATCGGTGGCGTTGACGATTATGGTGTGGTTGCCCTCCACCGGCGAGGGCCAGGAAATCAGGCCCGTGGACGAGTTGATGGTCATTCCCGCTGGTGCTCTGAACAGCGAGAATTCAAGTACATCGCCGTCCTCGTCGCTCGCCTCGATCTGGCAAGAGTAGGGCTTTCCGGCGTATGCGGTGGCGCTGACGAAGGGCCTTATGACGGGCGGGTGGTTGGTGGAGAAGACGGTGATATTGAATTTCTGGAGGTCGAAGAGGGTGCCGTCGGAGACGCGCACTGTGATGTTGAATGTCTTGCCCACGTCGTCCATGGATGAGGGTTTCCAGGTGACTAGGCCTGCGGAGCTGACCAGCATCCCCGTGGGCTTTTCGTCGAGCGAGAAGAAGAGGGTGTCGTTCTCGTCGTCCACGACTGTGAGCTGGTAGGTGTAGTTGCGGCCGAGCTCTGCGGTAATGTTGGGGATGGAGGTGATGAGGGGTGCGTCGTTGACCTCTGCGACGAGAACTGCGAACTGATTTGAGGTCGTGGACTGGCCGCGCGCGTCGGTGGCCCTGACGGCGAGCTCTGCGGAGCCGGACCAGTTCGTCTCGAGGGCCCTTGCTGCGAGGAAGGAGCCGTTGATGGTGAGCTCGACGAGCGAGGCATTGGAGGGGTTGAGGATTGAGAATGTGAGCTCGGTGTCGAAGTCGTCCG